>CANMLD010000017.1 GCA_947498315.1 Pseudomonadota bacterium
GGCCGCCCCGGCGGACCCGGCTGCCGCTCCGGCCGCCCCGGCGGACCCGGCTGCCGCCCCGGCCGCCCCGGCGGACCCGGCTGCCGCCCCGAAGTAATCAATTCAGTTCGAGCCCCGCCTTCGACGTGTAGAGACGCGAAGGCGAGGCGCTCACTGATTCCGAATCGCCCGGCATAACGCCGCCCCCCCCAGCAGAAGCAAGCCAGACAGGATCGGCCAGACCCAAGCTCCGAGCCGGTCCCACGTAGCCCCAGCGCCGCCGAGCTCCATGACGCCGAGCGTGTTGTGAAGCGCGTGAGCGAGGATGGGCAACAAGAGCGTCCCCGACGCCGCTCGGAGTGCTCCAAGTGCGAGCCCAGCCACCAGATATGCGGGCATCCCGTAGACGTCGAGGTGAAAGAGCACGAATCCACCCGCTTGGACCAGGACGGCGCCTGCCCTCCCTAGAGCCGCGAGACGCACCTGGAACACCCCGCGAAAGAAGGTCTCTTCACAAATCGGGGCGATCGCGGCTAGGACAAGGTAGCTAAGGGCGAGCGTGGCTCCCGTGGTCGTCGTCGCGTCGTTCCACCACAGCGGCTGCTCAGTGCCGGTAATCGTCGCCCACTGGCGAATCACGGGCACCTGTGCGATGGCCCATGCGGCTGTGAGGCAGATGGTGGCGGTCGTCCAGGCGACGACTCGTGTCGGGGCCTTACCGACGACGTCCGTCCACTCGAGCGCATCGACCCGCCAGACGATGACGGCCACGCCAAGGACAGCCAGGAGTTGTTGGGCAGCCACGTTGAGCAGAACTGAGGAGGGCGAGACAACCCCGGTGGGAGAATCGAGTGAGCCGACTAGCGCCGGGGTCACCAGCGCCGCGACGAAGAAGGCGCCCGCGAAGAGGAGGAGTAGTTCAAAACCCGCTGGGATCCTGGGCACCTATTTACGACGCTCCCACTTCTCGAGGGTCGAGATCGCCGGCCTGGCCGATGGACGGGCAGCCTGAAACGACGCGAGCACCGTCTCCAATGGTTGTTTCGACTCTCGCATGATCCAGGCGATGGCCACGGTCGGGGACCGATTGATCCCCGCCGTGCAGTGGAGGTAAACGCGCCGTCCGCTCTTGACCAGCTTGTCGAGGGCGTCCACGGCGCCCAGCAGGTTCTTGGCAAGATCGGAGGCGTCGAAGTCGATTATCGGCACCCGAACGGCGGAGATGCCGCGCCCGGTATAGAAGCGCCAGAAACGCTCCCATGAGGCCGCACGCTCGTCGAGATCGGCGTCCGATTGCACTGAGAGGACGGCGGTGAAGCCGAGGGCCTGAAGGTGCAGGATGTCCTCTGGCGTCGCAGGGTAGCTACCCACGGCGAGCTCAGAGGTGATGTTGGCGTAATCGAGCGTTATCACGGTGAGCTCTCTTCGAAGCGCGCTCCGACCCGGAATCAAGGGGCGGCCGGGGCCCTTGGGTCGTCGCTGGGGATGAAGCAAAGTGTCAAAATCGGACAGTGTCAAAATCGGACAGTGTCAAAATCGGACAGTGTCAAAATCGGAGGTACTCGTTGTCGAAGACACAGCTTCCCGGCGCCGTGGCACCGCCATAGCCGAGCTCGGTGCGGACGCGGTCCATAGGCAAAAATGCGAAGGCGAGCTCCTTGGACTTCGAGAGCGTGAAAGACAGCGGTTCACCGACGTCGTCCTCAAACTCGTCGGGGAGAGAGGAGCCGGCGCCAATGACGACGAGGACATCGGCTCGCTCTGACGCGGCAGCGTAAAGCGGAAGGCCGACGAAGATCATGATGAGCCGGCAGATGAACGACACGCCGAAGAGGGTAAGCGGTAGGTCGCTGCAGCGCAAACGGACCTCAGCCTGATGCAGTGACGCAACCGAAAGCGTTTGCAACGCGGGGCGGGGCACCGGATGCTGCGCGAGATGTGCTGTACGCCCGCCCTGCCCTCCTTCGCCGTATCGATTTGCCTCGCGTTGCCTATAGGTGCCGTCTTGGGTGGTTGTGCGCCCGAATTCGCGGACGCTTGCTCATCGTCGCGTCAGCCCGGGTTCGAGCTCACGGTCACGTCAGCTCCCGGTGACATCTGCAACGCGCAAGTCACCGCGTATGGCGTCGACGACGCTTTCGCCGAGACCCTGACCGTCGAGGACTGCAAGTACGTCGGCGTCGTCGAGCGCCCGGGGTCCTATCGGGTCGTCATCAGCGCACGAGGATACCAGCCCGAGGTCCTCTTCCCGACGGTCGTGGAGGACGCGTGCGGCTGGGTCGACACGACACGGCTATTCATCCTGCTGACTCCGGAAGCCCCGCCCGCCTGACGCGTAGTTGGGAGCAGGGAGTCGTGCTCCTCGAGACCCCGAATCGTCGGCGGGAGGTGCCGCGAAATCGCCCTCGACTCGCGATGGCCAGGGCGTTTCCGGTGGCGAAAGCGGGCTCATTGCCCCGGTGAGACACCGGAAGCGACCTGAACGCGCGAGGCGAAGCGATTTCGCGCACCGGACGCCGACGATTCGGGGAGTAATCGAGTCGTTGACGAGCACGCCTCGACGTGTAATGACCCGCGCCCATGGAAGAAAGGGCAAGACGCATCGTGGATACCGCTATCGAGCTCGCGGAGCTTGGCGGCTTCGAGGCTGTTCGCCTACGTGATGTTGCCGACAAGGCTTCGGTTGCATTAGGTACGGTCTATAAGCGATTTCGCGGAAAGGAGGACATCCTGATCGCCGCCCTAGAGCGCGAGATGGAGACCTTCGACATGATGATTCGCACCTACCCGATCCCGGGCGATCGCCCTGTCGATCGGGTAGCGCAGTTCTTCGCGCTCGCGACCACGGCACTTTGCGCCAAGCCGAACTTCGCGCGAGCGGTCCTGAAGGCCCTCTCTTCGGGCGATCCGAGCCTCACGGAGCGCGTGACCCGCTTCCACACCAGCGTTGGCACGCTGATCAATCTGACGATTGCCGGTGAAGGGAATACGCCGCCGAGTGACCAACGCATCGCCTTCCTTCTCCAGCAGATCTGGTTCGCGCAACTGGTAGGATGGATGGGTGGGATCGCGAACGAAGACAGCCTGGTCGAGCACATGCGCTACGCCTCTCAGTTGCTCGTCCCGATGGTGGTCGAGGCGCGCTGAACTCAGCCGATTGGTCCGCGTAGCAGGAGTCACCAGAAGCGTGGCGCTGGCTCTCTGGCTCGGATGCGGCGATGGGGCGGCGCTCGACGGCACATCGAAACCCCACGCTGACGCGGTCCAGGATAGCGGTCCAATCCCGGATGTACCGGCTCCAACCAGCCCGTGTGAGCCCCGGATCGAACGCGACGGTCAGCGACTGCGTGTCAGCGGGAACGCATCTTACTTGAAACGCTTTCGGGACGAGGGCGACGACTCTGCAGCCTGGATGCCCATTCGCGGCGCGCCCGTGACTCTCGTCGCTGGGCTGGACGCGCTCTCATCAACCGTGACTACAGAAGCCGGGTGCTACGCCATCGAAGCCGACACCGTGGTCCCCGATGACGGTTTGAGTTTGGTTCTGGAGGCCGACTCATCACTCGTCGAAGACGGCGGGACGATGCCCTTCGCCATCGAAGTGGCGCCTGATGATACGGCGCCGCCTTGGACGTTGCGCTTCCCAGTGGCCGCGGGGCGTCTCATGGTGGACGAGCTCTACGCAGCTGGCGCCTTCAATGTCTTGGAGCAGGCCCATCGTGCGGTGGCTCGCCTCGAAGGGCGGGAGCCGAACGTGGTTCCGCCACCCGGGTTGCGCGTGCTGTGGGGGCAGACCGAGCAGCCAGCCTGCGGCTCCTGTTTCTACGTCTCTAGCTTCGTACTCGAGCTCACCGGACAGGCTGGGGACATCGACGCCCATGATAATGCCGTCGTGCTTCACGAGCTCGGCCACTACATCGAAGCCATCTACGGCGTGTACTCGAACCCGGGCGGTTTTCACGATCTCGAGCCGGCAGCGCCGACCATGGCGTGGTCCGAGGGCTTCGCGACGTGGTTTCAAGCCGTCGTACGCGACGACGGGCGCTACGTGGACGCCCAGCCCGCGCGGATCTACGTCCTCGACCTCGAGACGCCCCCCGAGCAGGCCAAGGGGACCGTCCCGGAAGGCGACGCGAGTGGCCTCGTGAGTGAAGCCCTGGTGTATGCCCTCCTCTGGGATGGGGTAGACGCGCCGTCAATCGACGACGACACCGCGAGCTGGAGCGTTTCGGAAGCTCTCGAAGCCGCGCTTTCGCCACACGGCGCCGGAGGGAAACCCGGAGGCGACGTCGGCCCGATCGGGGCGGACCTCAACGACTGGCTTCACGCCTTCGCGTGTCCGCGTTCAGCTCGGGACGTCGAAGCCGCCGCTGTGGCGCTCGGGTTCCCGTGGTCACTGGACGCCTGCGCTCGCTAGAAAGGTGCGGGAAGAGGGACGATGGCGAGCGTGGGGCCCTTCGGAGGGCCCCACCAAATTGACTCAGCGCGCGCGACGTCGGGCCAGCAGGCCCATCATGAGCATCAAGCCGACCAAGAAGGTCGCAGCGAACGAGCTGTTTCGGTTGGTCGCGTTCGAGCAACCACTGCTGCCGCCCGCATCGCCAGCCGCCGCGCCGTCGGCGCTGGTCGCCCCGTCGGTGCTGTCGGTCGCGCCATCGGTCGCGCCATCGGTCGCATCGGTCGCGCCATCGGTCGCATCAGTCGTGCCGTCTGCCCCGGGCGTACCGTCGGTCGCGTCCGTTGCGCCATCTGACCCGTCGGTGGCGTCTTCACCCGGGGTGCCATCGGCCCCGCCGCCGACGCACTGCCCATCGGCAGAGCACGTCTGGTCGAGGCCACACTTGCCGCAGGTCCCGCCGCAGCCGTCGTCGCCACAGGCTTTGCCAGAGCAGCTCGGAACGCAGAAACCACAACCGAGAGGGAACTCGCCCGTCGTCTCTGCGCCCGAACTACCGCAGTCGTAGAACCGGTTCTCCTCACTCCAACCGCAGCTTGGCGATTCGTTCTGATTGCAGTCGGCGCAGTAGAGCTGTCCGTCGGCGCACCACGTCACGCGGCCCTGTGCGTCGCAGCAGCCTTCGGACGTGAGTCCCTCTGGGCAGGTCGCCGCAGACGGCTCCCCCGCGCCCCTACACGCCTCGGGGTAGGGCCCCTGACACGCGCCGGAGCTGCACTCCGTACCCGCGCCGCACTCGCCACAGGACCCACCACAGCCGTCGTCACCGCATAAGAGTCCGTCGCACTGGGGCGTGCAGACGACGCACTGGCTGTCTTCACAGATGAGCCCGCCCGTGCACTCGCCGCACGTCCCACCACAGCCGTCGTTGCCGCACTGCTTGCCGTCGCACTGCGGCTTACAGCAGAGGTCAGTGAAGGAGGAACACACGTCGCCGTCGGTCGCACAAGCGCCGCAGGAGCCGCCGCAGCCGTCGTCACCGCACTCCTTACCAATGCAGTTCGGCACGCATTCCGGACAGTTGCCTCCGCAATCCGTGGCACAGATGCCGGCGCAAATGTTGTCCCACACGGTGTTACAGCAGTAGTCGTCTGCCGCGCAGACGCAGGCCTGACAAGCGCAGTCCTTGCAGCCCGACTCGCCGTTGGGCTCGGCACCGCAGCCGGCCGGAACGCATTGACCGGTAGTGCAGAGCTCGCCCTCGCCACACTCGCCGCAGCTGGTGCCGCATCCGTTGTCGCCGCACTCCTGCCCGGTGCAGTCGCACGCAAAGCACTTTGAGCCATCCGGTGCGCATTGGGTCCCTTCGCCACAGGTCCCGCAGGTGCCGCCGCAACCGTCGTCGCCGCAGGCGAGGCCGTCACATTGCGGAACGCAAGGGCACTGCTGAAGCTCAGTGCCCTCGCACATCGACACGCACACGAAGTCCCACTCAGTGGTACAGCAGAAGTCGTCGCCGGTGCAGACCTCGGTCTCACAAGCACAACCGCTGCAACCCGGCGTCTCCGTCGGGTTGCAACCACCGGGTACCTCGACACACTGGCCAGCGGTGTCGCAGCCAAGGCCCCCCGTGCAGGTGCCACACGCAACGCCGCAGCCGTCGTCGCCACAAACGCGACCGTCGCAGCTGCAGAGCTGGCAAGAGCCCGCGGAAGCACAGAAGTTGCCGGTCTCGCAGGTGCCACAGGTGCCGCCGCAGCCGTTATCGCCGCAGTTCTTGCCGTCGCACTGCGGCTTGCAGCAATTGTCAGCGAAGCAGGATTCGCCGTCCCCACAGGCGCCGCACGTGCCGCCGCAGCCGTCGTCACCACAGGTCTTGCCGTCGCACTTCGGGGTACAGGTGCACGCGCCTTCGACGCAGTCGGGCGTCTCGCCCGAGCAGGAGCCGCAGTACCCGAGACAACCATCGAACCCGCAGGTCTTGCCATCGCACTGAGGCGAGCAGTCCACGTCACATGCGATCGGGTTGGTACCACTGGGATCAGGGTCCGCAGTCTCGGTGCAGTCGTAGAACTCGCCAGACTCTACCCAGCCGCATGTGGCTTGGCTATTGGCGCACGGGATCGTGCACAGCGCGGTCCCGTCGGTCTCGCACCAGACGAGGGTCGTCGTGCTGCAGCAGCCGACGTAAAAGTCGCCTTCCTTCTGCCACCCGAGGAGGCTGCAGTCATCTGCGATCTTGGTCCCGTTGAAGCTGCACTCGCCTTCGACCGCCGAGGCCGTGCTCGGAATCGCGGTCCCGAGGAGCGTACAAGAGACTAGCGCCACTCGAGTACCGACCGTCTTGGCACCGGCTACCGTCTTCACCCAACTCGTCATCTGCATCCCCTCGCCGCCTTTGAACGGGTCGCGGCGTCACCGCGTCCCTGCAATGGGCCCAGGCCCCCGCCCGCAACCCCAACGTCGGGCTCAGGGGCACACTGCCTTCTCCCGAACCTTTGACAGGAGCTTAGTCGAAGCTGAGGTTTTGGACGTAGCAAATCCATTTTGGCGAGCATGGAGAAGCAGACCGGGGGTGCTGTTCCCGAAGTCAGGACTATCGCGTATGCTCGTTGCGCAATGAAGTCGGGTCGGGTGGCGACCGGTGCAAGCAACGATTCTGAGGGGGGTTCGACCGTGGCAGATTCAAGAACGGCAGCGGCGTCAGGCGCGTTTGGCTGGAGCGGCTTCGCGTGGCGCTGGATCAGCGCGTTGGCGCTGGTACTCCTGACCTACAACCCAATGGGTTGGAGCTACGTGCATTGGATCTCGGAGTGGAACTCCGAGAGTCTGCCCCTCAAGGCCCTCGCGGGGCTCACGCTCACAGCGGCGTACTTCGTGGCGGGCCGTGCCGCAGCTGGGTCTCTCGGTAACATCGGGTCGATCTTCTTCCTCCTCATCTTCGCCGCGTTCATCTGGCTGATGCAGAGCAAGGGCTGGTTCGACCCCCAGAACGCGACAGCGCTCACGTGGGTTCTCCAGCTCGCGCTGTCGATCTACCTAGCCCTGGGTATGACGGCGTCCTTCCTGTGGAAACGCCTCACCGGCCAAGTCGATATCGCGGCCGAAGACCATGTCGATCACAACCACTGATTTGAAGACCAAGTGGGTGCTGCGCCGCTTCTGCCTGACGAAGAGCCGGGCTCCCGCGACGTGAACGCACGAGTCACACGCTGGCTTCAGACCGCGCCTGAGGCGGTCTTCGCGGTCTTCGCGATCGTGGCCTCGTTCTCGACCTACTTTTGCATGTACGCGTTTCGTCGTCCCTTTACGGCGGCAGGATACGCCGGCTACGCGTCGTTCTTCGGGTCTGAGGTCAAACTCAAGATCCTTTACGTCGTCAGTCAGGTCATCGGGTACACCCTCAGCAAGTTCCTCGGGATCAAGGTGGTTTCAGAGGCGACGGCAGCGGGCCGCGCTCGGGCCATCGCGCTCCTCATCGCCGCGTCGTGGTTCGCGTTGTTGCTCTTCGCGGTCATCCCTGCGCCGTGGAACGCGATGGCGATGTTCCTGAACGGCATCCCGCTCGGGATGGTTTGGGGGCTCGTCTTCGGATTTCTCGAAGGCCGGCGGCTGACGGAGGTGCTCGGAGCGGGGCTCTCGGCCAGCTTCATCGTCGCGAGTGGGGTCGTGAAAGCGGTGGGCGTCAGCCTCATCTCCGCGGGCGTCCCCGAGCTCTGGATGCCTTTCGTGGTCGGGGCCTTCTTCCTCCCTCCCATGCTCTTGTTCGTGTGGATGTTGCGAGTCCTCCCGCCCCCGTCGGCGCTCGACGAACAGCTCCGGGTGAAGCGCGAGCCGATGAACGCTGCAGCACGGCGCCAGTTCCTCGGCAGGTACCTCTTCGGCATCGTCGTCCTGACGTTGATCTACGCCGTCATTACGGCCTACCGTGATTTCCGGGACAGCTTCGCGGTCGAGATCTGGTCTGCGCTCGGCTATGCAGAGCAACCGTCTGTCCTCGCGACGACCGAGCTCTGGATCGGGTTCTTCATCCTGATCGTGCTCGCTGCGCTCTATCGCATCCGTTCGAATCGCTTCGCCTTTCTCGTCGTTCACGGGGTCATGGCATTTGGCGGCGCGATGATCGGGATCGCCACCTGGTGTCACTCGGCGGGCTACATCTCGCCCGTGACGTGGATGACCCTCATCGGGTTCGGGCTCTACCTCGTCTATGTGCCTTACAACTCGATGCTCTTCGACCGGCTGATCGCGGCGAGTGGTCAGATCGCGACGGCTGGGTTTCTCATCTACGTCGCGGACGCGTTCGGATACCTCGGCAGCGTCGGGGTCATGCTCTTCAAGAACTTCGGAAAACCCGACCTGTCCTGGCTCGAGTTCTTCAACGATTTCAGCTATGTGACGGCGGCCATCGGCACGGTCACCTTCGGGATCTCGATCGTGTATTTTGCGGCGCGACTCAAGCGAGGCGACGCGAGCGTGCCCACCCAGCCGTAGTCAGGGTTGAAGGCGATGCAGCCGCAGGAGCACGCGCCCGGCCTCGTCGAAAGTGACCCCATCCAACAGGAGCCGAGCGCGCTGCTCGATGGCTGACGGCGACGTGAGCACGCCCTGTGCGTTGACGACGCGATGCCACGGAACGTCGGGTTCGCTGGCCGCGAGCGCCCAGCCAACCTGACGTGCGATGGTTGAGGAGCCAAGCAGACGACCCACGTCGCCGTAGGTCACGACCGACCCCGGCGGCACGCGGCGCACCACATCGGCGACGCGGCCATGGAAGCCAGGGCCCATGATGCGGACCTCAGGTGGACTCGGCAAGGTCTCGTCTCCTCTGCGAATTCATCTGAATCTCACTCGGAGCTCTGCGACGCTGGCGCAAGGATCCACTGCGCCAGGACGTCTATCCCGCGCTCGGCGAAAGGGCCAACCGTGTTGAAGAAGGCGTGCGGAGCCCCTTCGAAGATGGTCAGCGAACCGCGGCGCCCAAGCGCCGTGCGGCTCGCGTGCAGCTGACGCGCCTGTTCGACCGGTACGAGGGCGTCTGCGGTTCCGTGAAGCAGGTGCGTCGGCTGAAACGGGCCCGCAGTCGCCATCGGCGACCAGCGGCGCCACTCAGTTGGGTCTCGGCTCGCTGTCGTGAGAGGCGGGAGGAGGCCCGCGAAGGGACCCGTGAGGTGGCCGAAGTCATAGAGACCGAAGACGCCAATGACCTGCGCCACCCAAGGCAGGCGATCGGCGGCCAGAAGGGCGAGGGTACCGCCCGCGGACAGGCCGGCGAGGGTAACTCGACTGGTGGAGATGCCGTGTTCAGGGAGGGCGTCGAGGACGGCGCCGGCGCCGGCGACAACATCGGAGAGCGCCGCCGCGATAGGCGCGCCGCGGCGGCCCAGGCGCTCCGGGATGCGGCGGTACGTGACCGAGGCGACGGTGACTCCGAGCGCACGGAGCCGAGTCGAGAGAAGGCGCATCGGCTTCATACGCCGTGAGCCGACGATGAAGCCGCCGCCGTGCACAAGAATCAGCGTGTCGCCAGTCGGCCGCTCGGGGACATAGAGGTCGACGGCGATGCGTGCGTTCGAGTCACCGCCTCGCAGCGTCAGAGTCGGCGCAACGGAGTCGAACGTGTCGGGAGTCCAGATCTGGGCAAGAGTACGGAGCACCGCCAGCGGGCTCGGTGCGGCCGGAGCGGTCACTCGGTAGCCTCCCCTTCGGTCGGGCAGAACTCGTTGCCAGGGTAGTCCTCCGGCGGCTCGCATTGCACCGTGACCCCGCCGCACATGTCGCCGCAAAGGCGAGGGACGACGTCGGTGATGAGGTCCTTCGGAAGGAGCGTCATCGCGAACGGCGCATTGCCAGAGCCGTATTCGAAGGGCTCGCCCGTATCGAGGATGAGGTTGGCAAACGAGATGGTGCCCTCGATGCGATCTTGGTCAGGGTTGGCGGGGTCGGGGACGATGGCGCCCGTGACGCGGACACCCTCCATCTTGATCCCGATGCCCGACAGGTCGATGTTGATCTCGAAGGCTTCGGTCGTCATGAAGAGTCGATCGCCGTCGGGCTTGATGACGCCCTCCGGGTGAACGCCGAAGCCCTTGGCGGTCTCGTCGATGTGCATCTTGTAAGGATCGTTGGTGTTCTTCGGCTCGCCTTCGTTGGCGACGGTCTTGCCGGCAGCCCAGCGGAAGCGCCCGTCATCGAGCACGACGATGTCGGCGAAGAGCATCAAGGTGACAGGGAGCGGGACCTCGACCGGTGCCACGAGGACGTAGACACCGTCGACAAAGTCGACCTTCTCAGTGCCCACTTCGTCGGTCGGGGCGAACTGGAAGTCGAAGTGGTAAGGGACCCCCGTGCGCCGTCCGCCGACATCGGCCAGGCCGTCAGCCACTTCGAGTTGCCACGGGATCTTGGCCTGCTTGAACGCGTCGCCCCTCAGCAGCAGCTCGGCAGAGAGGCCATCGTCGGCCAGGACGAAGCTGGTGCCTTCGTCACAGGTGTCGGCCGTCAGTGCTCCTGACGCGACCTGCGTAGCTGGAATGGCCTTGCAGCTGGTGAGGGAGGGCTCGAGGCCGGCACGCCTTTCGTTCTCAACGGTTCGGTCCTCGGGCGCCGCTGGCCACACTCGAACGACGAGCGTCGCGGGGTCGACGGGCTCGCTGAAGGTCAGCGTGAGCGCGCTCCCGACCGCGAAGACCCCCTCGGCCGGCAGCGGCAGCTTCGCATCGGGAGGCGGGTCGTAGCTGCAGGCACCGAGCGCGAAGAGGCCTGTTGTGTACAAGCGTGCGGAAAGGACGGCAGAAGGGCGACGGTAGGATGATTCGGTCATGGGGACTCCGGGCGACGGCACCAGCGGCGCGGGGATGGTCTTCTTCTTCGGAAGAAGGCTACCACAACGGGCTCACGCGAACAGCCCGGTCCAGCCATCGACGATGCGTGGCCAGACCTGATCCCAGAGCCGGACCACCGTGGGCCAAATCTCGCCCCCGATGAGCGCGAGACACACGAAGCGAAGGAAGCGAAGCGGGATCCCGATGAGGAGCAACGTTTGGATGCGCATGCCGAACCCCTTCGCGATGATCGCGATGGGCAGCACCGGCGGGAGCCCAAAGAACGCCGCTGAGATCGTCACCAGCGTGAACGTGCGCCGAGCGCCGCTGTGCTTGACCCGGATGAGGTCGATCTGACGATGTAGTCGCGGCCAGCGTTCGACGAGCTTGCCGCCCGAGAAGTAGAGCAGAACGTACATGAGGTTCTGACCGATGGTGCAGGCTAGGCCCACCACCGCCGGGTGCATGCCCCGTCCCCCGAACACGATCGCCATCGCCTCCGTCGCGAGCGGCGGAAAGAACGGGCTGACGATCGGGCCAGCAAAGGCGAAACCGACCAGGGCGAAGAACGCGTCCACAGAACGCGAGTATCGCATGTCGGGGCGGCTGTCAGCCCCCCTACGCCGCTCGCATGTGCGTCTACACGCCAAAGTGCGATCGCAGCGAGCTCGCTATTGCTCCGAGCCGCGCTGAAACGAGCTCGAGCCAGCCAGCCCGGGCGCGACGGACCGCGAAAAATTTTTCTCACTTCGCGCCGGAAAATTTCGCTGCGCACGGAATTTCGCACCTAGGGTGCGAATTAACTTTCACGTCCAGGTCACGATAAGTAAGGTGGTTCTGGCGTGGCACCAATGGCCGGTCCGTAGTTGGACCCTCTGCTGGTTTCGGGGGCTTTCGATGCAGTTCTTCAAATCGTTCCTATTCGTCGTCGGATTCTTCATTCTAGCGGCCGTGTCCCGCAGCGGACGCAGCGCCCTCGGCCAATGACGATGTGACATCGGGTACGAAAACAGACTAGGCTCGCTTCAATGTTGCCGCGAACCATCTTCAGAGACCTCCTACTTCCAACCGCCGCGACCTTCACGCCGTTCAAAAGCTGGCGCTACCTCCAGGAGATGTGCGAACGCGAGTTCGAACCCCTCGAGCGGCAACGCAACCTCCGCATGTCGCTCGTGCGGGAGCTGTTCGTTCACGCGTATCGTGAGGTCGACATCTACCGACAAGCGCTCGATCGCGCCGGCGTCGACCCAATCGAGGTCAGCTACGCGACCAAGTTCGCGTTGGTCCCCATCACGACGAAGGACGACCTCCGCGAAGGGTTCCCTCAGCGCCAGCTTGCACGATCGTTTCGCGGACGCGCCCTCCGCTACTCGAACACGTCGGGCAGTACGGGTCGGCCTTTGCTGCTGATTCAAGACACGCGCGACATCGCGATGAAGTACGCCTCGATTCTTCGCTCTCGCCAGGTCGGTGGCGTGGACCCGCTCGCGACGCAAGTCCGTGTGACACCGAACGAATGCCAGCCATCACTCCCGGAAGGTGACTCGCCTTCCGTCGTAAACCCGCTCCATCGCAACCACGAGACCCCGGGCCGGCGTTCAGCGTTCTTCGTGTTCCTCGAGAAGCAGATCGTCAACCCTCTCATTCACGCGCGTCACATGCTCGAGCCCTTCTGGAAGGGCCCGGGCGGAAGCGGCCCCGTCGACTTCGACAGCTACCTCGACCGTATCGACAAGCTCGAGCCCGAAGTGCTCTCGCTCTACCCGCTCTACGCGCTGCTTCTCGCGAAGCATCTGCGCCGAACGGGCCGGAAGCCGCCCAAGATCACCGGCGCCATCGACTTTTCGGGGGGGCTCGCGCCGCCGTGGCTCTCCGCCTGCGTGAGCGAGGCCTTTGGAGTACGCACCATTCAATCGGCCGGGGGATGCGAGTTCGCGCGTTATGCCGCATCCTGCCCGAACGACCCGGCCCGCATGCACCTCGCCGAGAGCTACGCCTATGTTGAAGCGATTCGGCCCGACGGCACCTTGTGCGCCCCAGGCGAGCTCGGCAACCTCATCGTAACGAGCCTCCACTCGTGGGCCATGCCGATCATTCGGCTCGAGCCGGGAGACGTCGGTCGCATCTTCGACGAGCCATGTGCGTGCGGTCGCAAGTCGCGCCGGCTCGAACACGGGGGCCGAGTTCAAGCGCTACTACGCAACACCGAAGGACGATGGGTAACAGCGCTCGAGTCGTGGGAGACCCTGCTCTCGGTCGGGGGGCTCGACCTCTTTCAGCTTCATCAACTGACGGAGAAAGACTACGAGCTGCTCATCGTGAGATCCCCCTCGGAACGACTCGATACGGGGGAGCTCGAGGACCGGCTCGCGCGCCTTCTCGGCAAAGAGGCGATGGTGAAGATCACGACAGTAGATGGGATCCCGACTGAGGTCTCCGGCAAGCTCCAACTCGTAAAGTCCCGTACTTACGATGATTTCCGACCCGTGACTGTGCGCAGTAAGCGCGTCCGAGTCAACTGACGATGTTGCGGGCCTCTCTCTCTTGAGCAGCTCGGTCCTCGAACGCCTCCCGTTCGCAGCACGTGCGCTCATTCGCCACGGCCGAGCACCGCTCGGCGTCAGTTGGGTCATCACCAACCGCTGCAATCTTCATTGCGTCTACTGCGACTGCCCGACGACGCTGCTCGACGAGCTCACGACGGACGAGTGCCTCGACGTCATTGATCAGATGGCGACGCTCGGCACCGTGCGTGTTCATATCACCGGCGGCGAGCCGCTCATGCGGAAGGACCTCGAGCGCCTCATCCTGCGAATGCGCTTCCATGACATGCGGGTCAGTCTAAGCTCGAATGGGACGCTGATCCCGAAGCGAAAGCGCCTCTTGAGGTCGTTACGGTCCGTGTCACTGAGCCTCGATGGTACTCCCGAGATCCACGACCGACACCGTGCCGATGGCCAGGTCTCCGAAGTGCGGGCTGCACTCGAGACACTGCGGGATCATGGAGTGACCCGCTATCTCACCTGCCTGCTCGCGTCCGACACCACGACCGAGTGCATCGACTACGTGCTGGCGACCGGTAAGGAGCTAGGAGCGGAGGTGTACTTCCAACCTGCGCTCGACGTCGTCCTCGCGTCTGAGCGGGCCAACCCCTACAGCCCTGAAGCGGAGCACGTCCGAGCACTTCTGGCTGTCGTGATCGAGCGCAAGGGCCACGGCGCACCGGTCGGTAACACTCTCGAAGGGCTCACCCACCTCGCGACGTGGCCGGCGATAAAGCCACTCCCGTGCCCGGTGGGTCGAGTCGCGGTGCGGCTCACCCCAGATGGGGTCCTCTTGCCTTGCCACGAACGCGCGTCGATCCCCGACGGCGAGTCCGTACGAAACGGCGGCTTCGTGGAGGCGTTTTCGCGCCTGCAATCGAAGCGTTGCACGGAGTGCTGGGGAGCTGGACGCGCCGATCTGAGAGCGGCTGTCATGCGTGGGCCGCTTGGCCTCTACGAGCTCTTCTCGGCGTGAGCCCGCCCGCTACTCGGCACGGCGAAAGCGGTAGATGGACCCGTGATAATCGATGCCGCTGTACCGTCTTGGAGACACGATCGTGGGCCCGCCCCGATACCCCAAGCTCTCGAGTAGGCGCGAGAAGCGGCCACCCTGACCGCGTCCCGGGTCGACGATGACGACTTCGGTGCCGAGATGGCCGTGGCGAGCGATACACGCGGCGAGCGTGGTCGCGTGTTCGGGCTCATAGAGCAGATCGCTGCCGATGATGACGTCGAAGACGCCGGGGATGACCGTCTCGGACGACCAATCGTTCTGCCGGAAAGCGATGGGCGAGAGCGCGTTGAGCGCTGTATTGGCGATGAGGAATGCGCCCGCGAGCGGGTGCAAATCGCTGGAGGTCACTTCGCCGCCTCGGCGATGAAGGACCACGCTGGCGAGTCCGAGACCACACCCAAGCTCGAGGATGCGTTTCGTGCCGTTCCACCCCGGCGCCGCCAACTTACCCGGGTCTGGCTCTCGGTCGAGCTCAAGCGAGTCCATGGCTTCGGCGAGGACCCGCCCCGAGGGCCAGAGATTGCCGAACAAGGGCCACTGCGACGACGAGATGCCCACCCGAGCAGCGGCGCCATCAGGGTCCCAAAACTGCTGTTTGTCGGCCAGAGCGCGGATCACATAGTCGTGCGCGCCCACGCGGACCCGATCGACCCGAACGGCGTAGCCCTTCTTCTTCACTGGTCTCCCGGCGACTCGGAGGCCGGGACCGAGGTGCGCAGACGGCTATGTCACAGGGAGTAGCTGATAGACAGCGCAATCGGCGCCCCTGATGCCGCTCGAAGACGTTCGGACGTTCGGAAAATCACGACAATGCTACGAAAGTTGGAGACGAATGCCACGGCGGCGGCGCTGAAGGGTCGTGACTCGCCACGTCCCCATCGCCCCTCTCCTCGCTGCAGTCGCCGCGGGGCTCTCCGCCGGCTGGCTCCTCCCTGGACCTGTTGCCTCGGGGTGCGTCGTCGGAGCCCTGCTGATGGGCTACCTACTCCTTGCCCGGCGGCGATCGGCGGGACGACTCTGGACCCCCGACCTGCTCATGCTGGCCGTCGCGGTGTGCGCGGCGGTCCGGGTCCACACCGAAGCGCCCGCCGGCCCTGCTCCCGTGATGCGTTTCCGCGACGATGAGGTCCGACGGATCGAAGGCCGTGTCCGAGAGGTCCCGCGACGTTCAGAGAGCGGCATGAAGATCGTCCTCGATGAGCTCATCGTTGTGGAGGGCGGTGCGCTCGTTCCGCTCGTTGGTGCGCTGGCCCTGGAGATCGTAGGCCCCACTCGGGCGGGAGCGCTGAGCGAGGGGGCCAGGGTGCGCGCCTTGGCGCGGTTGCGGCGCGTACACCCAGCGCCCAACCCCGGCGGCGGCGATCCCGCGCCGACCCTCTTGAACCGTGGGATCCGCTACCGCGCCCGAACGGAAGACGCGACCATCACGAGCACGTCCAGCGGCGCCGTGGATACGGTGCGCGACCGATTCCGCGACCTCCTCAGTGTCGTGTCGGCCGAGACCGCGACCTTGCTCGAAGCGATGGTCCTCGGCGACCAGGCCGTACTTGACCGCGAGCGACAGGAACGCTGGCGACTGGCCGGGATCACTCACATCTTGTCGATCTCCGGTCTCCACGTCGGGGTTGTCGCGATCGCGGCGGAGTGGCTCGTGCGAGCGCTGCTGTCGCTCGTCGGGCCCGCCGCGAGGAGGTGGTCAACTCGTAGGATGGGCGCAGGTGTTGGCCTCGTCATCGCCTGGGGTTACGTCATCGTCGCCGGCAGTCCGATCGCGGCGGTCCGTTCGGCGTGGATGGTCACGGCGCTCTTCGGCGCCCGGGCGCTGCTCCGCTACTCCGATGGCTTGACGGCGCTGGGGCTCGCGGCGGTGGCAACCGTCCTCGAGAACCCGTGGGCGATAATGGACCCGGCGTTTCAGCTCAGCTACGCCGCCGTACTGGGTCTCATTGCGGCTGCTCCAGCGGCACGAGCGCTCTCGGAGCGGCTCGACGCGACGCTCGGACGACGCGCTGGCCGCATCGTGAACGCGTGCATGACGCCCTTCGTCGGCTCGCTCGCTTGCACGATCGCGACCTTGCCAATCCTGGTCCTGCATTTCGGCGTGCTCTCTTGGAGCGGCCTCCTGACCAATGTCGTTGCCGTTCCGCTCTCATCAGTCGCCATCGTCCTCCCCGGTGTGGCAGCGCTGCTGGGGGCGGCGCTGGGATGGCGCGTGGACTGCCTTTGGATCTCGGATCTCGGCACCCCCTGGCTCGAATCAATCGCTCGCTGGGGCGCCGGCTTCTCACCACTCGGCGTCCACGGTGCAGGGCCTGTGCGGATGACATCGATGAGCGTGGGCGTGGTCCTCCTCCTCGTGTGGATGCACCGCGCCAGAGGCCACCGGCTCCTGCTGGCAGGCGCTTTCGCCACCACACTCGGACTTTGGCCGGTCGGTGGCCCGCCTAGAGGGCAACTGCGGCTGGTTCTGCTCGCCGTTGGCCATGGTGACGCCCTCGTAGTCACGCTTCCGGACGGACGCCACCTCCTCGTGGACGGCGGTGGGGATCCGATGGGCCTTCGGGACGTCGGGAAAGACGTGGTCCTGCCCTCGCTCGCGGCGCTCGGCGTGGACCGGCTACACGCCATCGTCCTGTCCCATCCACACCCGGACCACTACCGAGGTCTCGTCGCCGTGGCCGCCGAAGTGGGGGTGTCGGAGTTCTGGTGGAACGGGGAGGTCGCGCGAGATCCCAGCTTCGCCCTCCTGCTAGACCTCCTCCGGGCGCAGGGGACGACCGAACGTCGCTTCTGTGAGTCTCCGCAGACGCTCACGCTCGGCGAAGGCCCGGACGAAGTGGCGATCGACGTTCTCCACCCTCTCGCCCCCGAGTCGGGCCGCGGTTGCATTCAGAAGGACCTGCACGCCAACGACAACTCGTTGGTCCTGAAGCTACGCTACGGCAACTTCTCGGCGCTGCTGTCCGGTGATCTCGAACTCGAGGCCGAAGCCCAGTTGACCGCCTCGAGCGCGGACCTCCGGGCCACGGTCTTGAAAGTGCCGCACCACGGCAGCAAGACGAGCTCGACCGACGCCTTCCTCGAGCGGGTGGCGCCCGAGCTCGCGATCTCGGGCAGCGCCGATCAAGGCCGCTTCGCCTTCCCCGATCCTGAGATCTTGATCCGCTATGCCGCTCGCGGGATCCCGCTCTGGATCACAGGACGCCACGGAGCCGTGACGATCACGACCGATGGACGCCAATGGCAGTACCGTGGCGAGAGCGACGGGCATGTGCCATGACGACCGCCCGCACCCTGACGTCCGCTTGTGTTACGCTCCCGCCGGCTCGAAGCGGCCCACAGCACCGCCCCAAGGACTCGCCCCATGAAGAAGCACCTCTGGTTTCACGTTCGGCCCTCGGCGGCCCTCCTCATGGTCTTGACGCTGGTGGCCTGCGGTACCAAGGACGGCGCGAGCGGCGACGACGACATCGGCCAAGCTGGCTCCGGGGACACGCAGGGCCTCACGGACGCGACGGACGGTAGTGACGGCACGGACGGGACTACGGGGGCCGACGGGGCCGACGGGGCCGACGCGACGGACGGCACGGGCGCGACGGACGGCACCGACGGCACCGATTCAGCCGACAGCGCCGATGGCATCGACGCGAGTGACGGGGTCGTGACGTGCGAGCCCAAGTGCGAATCGCCGGAGATCTGCCTCGACGGCACGTGTCAGGTGCCGAAGATCTGTGTCCCCGGCGAGTGGCTCTGCAACGGCATCACGAGCAAGAAACAGTGCAACGCCGCAGGGACCGGCTTCGAAGCCGCCATCGACTGCCCTGGTGAGCAGTACTGCACCTCGGGGCAATGTGGGACGAGCTGCATCACCGACCCGAAGTTCGGCGCGTTCGTCGGCTGTGCGTTCTGGACCGTCGACACCCCAACGTGGAAGGACCCGACCATGCCTAACTCGGACACCCTGCCGCACGCGGTGGTGGTGTCCAATCCGGGGGAGCTGACGGCGAAGCTCGAGTTCACCCCGCCGCCCGGGGTCACCTTCAACTTTCCGGACCTCGAGGTCCCGGGGAACTCCAGCATGGTCTACCAGTTCCCTGCCCTCGCGGTGAACGGGAGCGACATCGCCAACGTCGGCATTCGTCTCGAATCGAACCGACCCGTGCTCGTCCACCAGTTCAACCCGTGGGACAACACCTACTCGAACGACGCTTCACTGCTGCTCCCTGAGCCCATCCTCGGCCAAGAGCACGTCGTCCTGTCGTGGCCGACGGACACCCGGTGCCTCATCTCCATCCCCGGCCTCCCGAACATCGGCGGCCCCTGCGCTCACGGCTTCGTGACCGTCGTAGCCACGCAGGACGACACGGAGGTCTTCGTGCGCGTCACCTCGCCCGTCGCCGCGACCGAGCTGCCACCCGGCGTGAACCCGGCCACCTACACGGCCCCCGTGAAGAAGATGGCCAAAGGCGCTGTTCAGACCTTCGTCTTGAAGAAGGGCCAAGTCTTGAACCTCGACGCCATGCCAGAGTCGGCCTTCGAGCAGGCCGACCTGACCGGCACGCTGGTCCTCACGAACAAGCCGGCGGCGGTCTTCTCAGGCCACGACTCAGCGGCGATCTCAAATCCTGCCATTCAGAGCGACCCGGACCAAAACACGTCGTGCTGCCTCGACCACCTCGAAGAGCAGATCCTGCCCGTCGACCTCCTCGGGCAGAGCTATATCGCAGCGAAGACCAAGTCGCGCGGCGGCGAGTCCGACCTTTGGCGCATCGTCGCGGCCCAGGACGGCGTGACGATCAAGACCACCCCTTCGATTTCAGGGCTCGACGGCAAGACGCTGGCCAAGCAGGGGGACTGGGTGGAGGCCTACACGCCTCAAAGCTTCGACATCGCGGCGACCGGCAAGGTGCTCGTCGGGCAGTACCTCGTAGCGCAAGGCAACACCAACTCGGGTACGGGCGATCCGAGCCTCATCCTGGCCATCCCGACGGAGCGATTTCGCACCAACTACCCACTGATGGTCCCGCCGAAGTATGACGGCAACTACGTCACCGTCGTGCGACAGTCCACGACCACGATCACCCTGGACGGCATCGCGGTGAGCGCGGGCGAGTTCAGCGCCATCGGTTCGGGGAGCTGGGAGGTCGCGTACCTCGAGATCGGCGTCGGCGTTCATACCATCGCGGGCGACGCGCCCTTCGGACTCTACGCCTACGGCTACAACAGCGCCGTCAGCTACGGCTACCCGGGCGGGCTCGCCATCCCGGGTGAAGCCAACCCGTGACGCCGGCTCGGGGCACGGGAAGCAAAGTCGCGGTGCGAGATGTTGCCCACTCGGGAATTCTCTCGTAGAGCCCAGCCGCAGTCTGAATGGAGGCGCCGAGCTCGGCGTCGAAGGCGCGTGTGGAGCAAGAACCAACCGACGAAGTGCTGGTGGAGCGAGTCAAGGCTGGCGACAAGGCGGCCTTTGGCATCTTGGTCCAGCGCTACGAAAGGCGCGTCCTACGCCAGGCATTCAGTCGCCTGCGCAACGAACAGGAAGCCCTCGACGTGTGCCAGGACGCTTTCGTCAAGGCCTACCGGAACATCGACCAGTTTCAGGGCAACTCCGGCTTCTACACGTGGCTTTACCGCATCGTTCACAACCGCTGCATCGACATCACTCGTCGCGCGGGCCGCGGCCCGACCATCGACATCGACGACCTGCGAGACTCGCCATCCGACGATAGCGGTCGCCTCGCCAGCAAGTTCGCTGAGCCAGAGGCGGCCTACCGCTCGCAGGAGTTCTGGGACGAATATTCGCGGGCGCTCGAGGGCCTCTCGGAGAAACACCGCGAGATCTTTCAGCTCTACCACGATGATGGCATGTCCTATCAGGACATCGCCGACCACCTCGACATCAAGATCGGGACCGTGATGAGTCGCCTGCATCACGCCCGACACAACCTGCAAGCAGCGCTACGGCGCTACTTCACCCGGAAGTGACCATGCACCCCGAACCCGTCACCGACGAAACCTTATGGCTCTATCTCGACGGCGAGCTCGAGCCCGACGGGGTTGCGCAACTCGAAGCCCGGCTACCGAGCGACCCCGAGACGGCGGCGCGGCTCGAGTCCTTCCGGCGTTTCAACGGCGCGGTCGAGACGGCGCTCGATGCCAGGGTGGCTGCGATCCCTGCTGGGTCGGTCTGGGAGCGCGTCTCGGCGGAGCTCGAAGCGTCGCCGCCCCTCCCGTCGCCCGTCCCGGTGGCAGCCCCCATTCGCGTCGGGGTCATGGAGCGTCTCCGACGTTTCTTCACCATGCCCCCGCTCGAACTAGGGCTCACGGCTGGCGCTGTCGCAGCAGCCATCGCGATCTCCGTTTGGACGATTGGGTCGAGCCCTGGAGAGCCGGTCGCGCTCCCGGAAGTCGCCCTCGAAGCCCCTAACAACACCTTCGTCATCGAGAGCTATGAAGTGACCGAAGGCACCGTTGTCATTGACGTTCAAGAAGACGACCCTAGCGCTCCTGCCGTCGTGTGGCACTTCGTCGATGACGCCGGCGACTCAACGCCCACGCAGGGAGGCTGATCCATGCTCTCGACCCTCATCGCCACCCTCGCGCTCTTATCGGCGCCCTTTCAGTCGGCGCCCTTTCAGTCGGCGCCCCTTCAGTCGGCGGCTGGACGGCAAGGGCCTAACGCGGATCCGCAGCCCAAGCAGGTCCGCTGCGACGTGCAGGTCATCCTCTCGACGGCGGGTGCGCCCGACATCGCGCCGGAGCTGCGCCCGATCAAGCGCTACCTGGAAAACTCGTTTGGAAACAGGTACTCCCGCTTCGAGCATGTGTCCGCTAGCCGGCTGCTGCTGGGAAAGGACCAACGTGGGGGCGTGAGCCTACCGAATGGCAATCAGCTCAGTTTGACCTGGCTCGGCGCCGAGGACGGTCTCCTGCGCCTCGCGATGGAGGTCGGCAGCCTCAAGACCCAGGTCAAGGTCCACGATGGCGGTCTCTTCTTTCAGGCCGGTCGTAAGCACAAAGACGGGATGTTGGTGGTCGCCATCCGCGTGACGGCCGTGGGGAGCGCGGGTCCCTGAACGACGCCAGCATTGGCACCAACGCTGGCCTAAATCGTCGGCCTCCGGTGCGCGAGATCGCTTCACCACGCGCGTCCACGACGCTTCCGGTGTCCCACTGCCGCAGAAAGGCCCGGTAGGGCCAATCTGCGACGAGTATTGCAATACCTGGAGAGCCCGCTCTCGCCACCGGTAACGCAGTGGCCATCGCGCGTCGATGGCGATTTCGCGGCGCCTCCGGCCGACAATTCAGGGCTGGCTTGCCCTCGCCCTGTCGCTGTGGTTCTCTGGCATCGACATGCAGAGCGGTACGACCACCAGTGGGTTTCACAGCTTCGGCGCCGTTGCCGTCGCACTCGAAGTGCGGCTTGTCGACCCCGATGCATCCGTTAGGGCCGCCGCCGCAAAGGCGCTCCTCAGCATCGCCGACCGCCCCGGCAGCCCAAAGCCGACGGTCCTCGAACGGCTCGAGACGCTACCGCCGGTCGCTCAAGTCGCGCTCCTCAAGGCCTTGACGGACCCGACCACCTTGCCGCTCATCCTTCGCCTCGCGGGCAGCCCCGCCGCGTCGGTGCGCGCTGCCGCCCTTAGGGCCGCTGCGAGTGTCGGCAACGCCGCGGGCGACGAGCAGGCGCTGAGCGAGATCGGTGCGCGCCTCGAAGCGGCGCTCGCCCAAGACGAGAGCCCGGCTGTCAGGGCTGCGGCCGTAAAGGCCTTTGAGCAAGTCCCCTCGCCGGGTCGAGTGACGGCGCTTCTCGGTGCCCTCGGCGATCCCACCGTCCGAGAGACTGCGCTGGCGGCACTCGAACATACCGGATGGACTGCGGAATCTGACACGGGGATCGCGCTGGTCGCCCTTGCCCGGGCGGACTTCACCACCCTGCTCGGGCTCGGCGCTGCCGCGGTACCCTTTTTGGCTGGCGCGCTGCGTGACCGCGATCGGGATAAGGAGAGCGTCCTGCTTCGCGCCCGCGCGCTCGACACGCTCTCCGGAATTGGCCCGGCTCTTGGCGGCGCTGCGGCGCTCACCGCCATCACTCTCGCGCTCGACGACGCCGGCTCGGGCGCTCGGGCTGCTGCTGCAAGGGCGCTCTGCCGCTTCGCCACAGTCACGCCGGACAGCGCGGTCTCAAAGCTCATCGACCTTCTGCGATCGGACTACGACGCTATCGTCCGCCGAAACGCCGCTGTTGCGATAGGCGTAACCTTCCGCGCTCGACAAGACCACGATCTCTCTTCGAGCGACCCCGCGCTCTTGACGGCGGTGAACAGCGCGCTCAAGGCCGCCGCGGTCGGCGACTCGGACTCGACCGTTCGTTTCGCCGCGTCAGAGTCACTCGCTCAGCTCGGCGACACGGCCCGGCTGCTAGAAGAGCTCGGGAGCCCCGACGCCGAGACGCGGCGAGCCGCCGCTGTCGCGCTCGGCGAGTTGGTCGCGGAGGAGGCGATAGATCCGCTCATCAAGGTCCTCGGCGACAGCACCACCCCAGTGCGTGCCGCCGCGTTCGGCGCACTCGAACGGATCGGCTGGACCCCGGTCGGCGTCAAGCGCCACCCCGCCGACCCGCGCTACTCGCGATGGATGACCCGGGCCGAACAGGAGAGTCGCGTCGCGGCGTTGAACATCGAGGTGGCCCCCGAGCTCGAGCTAGTGCCCGAGACGGACCCTGCCGAGCTCACGCTCACCGGAGAGACCGAGCCGGAACCCGTGGCCCCACGCGCCGCCCGTCCGTCGCCCGAAGAGCGCCGGACCCACGTCCTCGCCGCGCAAGCGCGCTTACTGCAAGGCGATCTGCGCTCGACCGACGCGCTGGTACGCCAGGCCGCACTCGAAGCGCTCGGCCGCACGGGCAACACTGAGCTCGCGGCGCTCGCCGTGCAACACCTGAGTGATCCGGCCGCCGGGGTGCGTCGAGCCGCGGCCGATGCGCTCGCGTCCCTCGAAACCTCACCGGGTGAGCCCGCCCCGCTCGCGCGTTTCTGGGTCGCACTCGATCGTCGAGCCGAGGCGGCGACGCTTGGGGTCATCGCGATCCCGCCCCTGCTCGAAGCGTCGACCGATCCACGCGCAGACGTTCGTGCGGACGCCCTGCGTCATCTCGCGGCGCTCGGTCTGGTCTTGGCGGAGCCGATAGCCGAAGCGGAGCCGATAGCCGAAGCCGAGCCGATAGCCGAAGCCGAGCCGATAGCCGAGCCGATAGCCGAGCCGATAGCCGAAGCCG
The DNA here is from genome assembly GCA_947498315.1 of Pseudomonadota bacterium. GTDB lineage: Bacteria > Myxococcota_A > UBA9042 > SXOO01. The sequence continues at coordinate 24,035 of CANMLD010000017.1, forward strand.
ACACCGCACCCGAAGGAAATGGCGCTCTCTCGGTCGCTCCGACGTTGAACTCGCTCCTCCCAGAGGTCGAGGCGGCGCTTCGCCTGGGGCTCGTCGATCAGGACGAGCACGTTCGGAGCGTGTGCGTGGCGGGCCTGCTCCCGCTCGGCGACGCCGTCGCGCCCATCCTCGGCCGCCTCCTCGGGGACCCCGCGGCCACCATTCGGCAGCAGGTGGGCGCTGCGCTCGCCAGCCTCGGCCCCATTGGACTCGACGGACTCGCGACGGCGCTCGACGCGGCCGCTGAGATCGTGCGGGAAGCCGCCGCCCTCGCCATCCCGACGTCACCTCAGGGGACGCAGCTCGGTGAATCGCTCTCGACGCGATGCCGCCACGATCCCGCCACCTCGGTACGGGTCGCAGCGGCGGGCGCGCTCGGCCTGATGCGGCTGTCGCCCGAGACGTTACTGAGCGCGCTCGAAGCCGACCGCGACTTCGCCGTTCGGGAAGCCGCCGCGACGGCGCTTGGAGCGTTCGCGTCGGTGCCACCGGACGGAGACGACTCGATCCCCGAGGTGCTCCCCGGCCTGATCAGAGCGTTGGGCGACAGCTACTCCGTCGTCCGCCGCGCCACGCTCGCGGCCTTGGCGCGCCACGGCTGGTATCCCGAAGGGGCCGTCGCGAAGGCGATGCTGGCGCTCTCGGCCGGCGACTGGAAGACGCTCGTCGAAGTCGGTCCCGAGGCGATGCCGCTCCTCGCGCAGACGCTGGGTGAACGTGGCCTGGACTCGATCACGGCGGAACGCCGGCTACGGGCTGCAGAGACCGTGCTGACGATTGGCGAGCGTCACGGTGTAGAGCACGCAACGGCCCTGCTCGGGGTGGCGCTCAGCGATGAGTCGTGGCGTGTCCGTAAAGTCGCCGCTGCGGGCGCACACCGCTTGGGCCTCACATCGCTCGCGGACCCGCTCCTCTCGCTAGCCAAGCTGGATCCGTCGGACGACGTGAAGGCGGCGGCGTCTCGTGCACTCGGGCGTTGTGGCCACCGCGCTCAGATCGAGGATCTGCGGGCGCTCGCGAGGAGCGCGACCGCGCCCGAAGTCCGACTCGCAGCGAGTCAGGCGCTCGCCGGACCTGCGCTTGGGGAGATCGCGCCGCTCCTCATCGCGCTCGCCGCCCCCGAAGCCGACGTGCGCCAAGGCGCCGCCGAAGAGCTGGGCTCTTTGGGCAACCCGAAGGCCATCGACTCGCTCCTCGCGACGCTCGGCGATGCGACGGCGTCCGTCCGCGGCGCCGCCCGCACGGCGCTCGTGAAGCTCGGCTGGCTCCCATTCGGCGTCAAGGCCTCCCCGGAAGCCCGCGGCTTCGACCGGTGGGTGAGCCGCGAGGAGCTGCGGCCGTTGGCGGTGGATACCCCGCAACGCGAGGTGATGGAGGCTGCCCTGGCCCACGTCGACGACGGGCTCCGCGCCGCGATCGCTGCCGGCCTTGGTCAGCTCGACGATCCAGCGGGCATTCCATCCCTAGATGAGTTGACGCGCGACCCGAACGAAGCAGTGCGAGGGGCGGCGCGAGACGCGCTCCGAAGGCTTTACTCAGGTGGCTGAAGCGGTAGCCAAGACGCGGCCCCACGTCGTCATCATCGGCGGCGGCTTCGGTGGCCTCTACGCCGCAAAGACGCTACGCCGCGCCGACATCCTCATCACGCTCGTCGACCGCCGCAACCATCATCTCTTTCAGCCGCTCCTCTACTAGGTCGCAACGGCGGGCTTCGCCGCAACGGACATCGCGTCGCCGATCCGAAAGATCATCGGCCGCAACCCGAACACCACCGTCCTGCTCGCCGAAGTGCTCAGCGTCGATCCCTTCAGGCGCCGAGTCGAGCTGCATGGCGGGCCGGCCCCGCTCGACTACGACGCGCTAATCGTGGCCGCTGGCGTGCGCCACGACTACTTCGGCCACCCAAAGTGGGAGCGGCACGCGCCGGGCCTCAAGAACCTCGAAGACGCGATGGCCATCCGCAGCCGCACGCTCCTGGCTTTCGAGCACGCCGAACGCGAGGTGGACCCGGCTCGGAAAGCGGCCGCATTGACGTTCGTCGGCGGCGGCGCCGGCCCCACCGGCGTCGAGATGGCTGGCGCTATCGCCGAGATCGCGCGTCAGACGTTATCCGGCGACTTCCGGCGCATCGATACCCGTTTGTTGCGCGTCGTCCTGCTCGAAGGCGGCCCCCGCGTGCTCGCTAGCTACGCGCCGGAGCTCTCGGGCGAGGCCAAGTCCTCACTGCTCGACCTCGGCGTGGAGGTGCGGCTCGGCGAACGCGTGACCTTGGTCGACGAACGCGGCGTGCAGCTCGGTTCTGGAGAGCGGATCGACGCCGAGACGGTGGTTTGGGCCGCTGGGGTAGCGGCGTCGCCGATCGGCGCCCAGCTCGGTGGCGAGACCGACCGACTGGGCCGCGTCAAGGCCGCGCCAAACCAGTCGGTGCCGGCGCACCCCGAGATCTACGCGGTGGGCGACCTCATCGCGATGGAGCAGGACGGCCAATCGCTCCCTGGCGTCGCCCAGGTCGCCATCCAGAGCGGCCGGCTAGCCGCGTTGAACGCCTTCGCGCGGATGCAAGGCCGCGTCAAGCAACCATTTCGTTATGTGGACACGGGCTCACTCGCGAGCATTGGCCGCAAGCGCGCCATCGCTCAGGTGGGCTCGATGCGCCTCTCTGGCTTCGTGGCCTGGCTACTCTGGCTCTTCGTTCACGTCTTGTTCCTGATTGGCTTCAAAAATCGCATCAGCGTGTTCTTGAACTGGGCCTGGGCCTACTTCACCTTCCAGCGTGGTGCCCGCATCGTGCTCACTGAGGGTACGAAGACAGACCGTTCGTAACCGCCGCCGCAACGTCGCCGCCAGCCCGAGCCCAACCCCACCCGTCGCAGCCACCAGGGCGTCGTAACGCGCCCAGGCTGCTTCCTCCCCATCACGGCGTCGCATCGCCCGCAGGAGCGTGTTCTTGGGCGTGTGTTCTGACGGCACGAACTCCGTCGGCCGCACCTCGTAGCCCGCCGCTTCGAGGAGCTGAACACGCATGGCGTCGGTGAGCTGCGCAGCGAGCTGACGGCGCAGTTGCGGCGCGCCCCATATCGGCGCGAAAGCCCCCGACGCCCCTGAATCAGCGAGCCCAGCCCAGCCTCGCGCCAACTCAGCCTGACAACAAGGTGCGACCGCGATGAGCGGCACCCCCATCCGCACACCCAACGCGATGGCGTCGCAGGTCGCGGTGTCACACGCATGGAGCGCGATGACGCCGTGGATGTCTGCAGGCCGCCCGAAGGCGGAACGCCACGCCTCAGGCACGTCTACGTGCACGAGCGACGACGCCAAGAAGGCGGCGCTCCCTTCAAGCCCCGCCGCCGACGCCCGACGCCGACACTCACCGATGACGGCTGGATCGCGGTCGATGCCGAGGACTCGCAGCGGCGCCCCCGCGGGGGCGCCCTCGCGCGCTCGAAAACACTCTACGAGGAGGAGGCTCAGGTACGAACGGCCGCAGCCGGCGTCGATCAGGTTGAGCGGTCCGTAGCGGTCGGCGAGTTCACGAAGGGCTGGCCGAAGCGTCGCCACCATGTGGTTGATTTGAAAGTACTTTCGCACCTGCGCTGGCGGCATGGACGCGTCGCGATGCAGTAGTCCGAGCGCCCGGAGGAGGACGGGCGACTCGCGCGGCGAGAGCGCGGCTGTCTTTCCTCGGAGCAGCGCCTCGGTGCGATCGGCAGTCCAGTAGGCGCGAGCGAGCGATGCGAACTCGGTTTGCCAATGGTTGCGCGTCTCGATCGAAACCTCGGGTGTCGTCATGTTCTACGGTACCTCCGACGGGAACCTCTACTCGACCGTGGCTTCATTCCGACTGCCGCGTGGAAATTGCCAATTGGGCAAACTCCTGGCCAGGATGGACCATGAACTCGACCATACACCCCTTGCCTCACCTGCGCCGGCTCGCGCGGCTCTCGACGACATGCCTCCTCGTTGCGGCCCTCGGCAACCCTGGACCGGCGAGGGCGATGCACGGACTCGACCTCGACCCACAAGCGTCGCTATCGCTCTTCGTGAACCTGCCGGAAGCACGCGCGTTCGGCGGACTCGAGCTGCACGCCGCAGCGTCGGTGTTCGGGTTCGGTCTGACGGCCGCGATCGGCTGGGAACGCACGGCGCTTGTCGACTCGCTCCAGGATGGCGGCTACTACTTGGGCCAGGTCCAGCTCCGGCCCATGACCTGGGCCAACGACGAACGTTTCCACTTCATCGACTTCCACTTGGGTATTGGCGGCAGCATCGGCGGGCTCGTGGAGGAGGTGTTCCGAGCCGGCCTCGTGATGAGCTTCGGCGTCGACATTGCGCTGATGCCGCCGGAAGGCCACATCGCTCACGCGGCGCTCACCATCGAGTATCGAGGGATTCTGCCGGCCGTGCCCGAAGGCATCACGGAATACTACTTGATGCTCGGGCTCGGCTGGCGGGTGGCGTATTGAGCACGAAAGACGTGGGGACTACCCCCAGATCACCGGCTTTTTGGCGGCGTACCAAGCGTCGAGCTTCGCGGCCACGTCGGCTTCGATACGAGTTCGCTTGATCTTCATGGTGGGCGTCAACATGCCATTCTCGATGGACCACGGCTGCGAGACGATGACGAACATCCCCATCTCTTCGTAGTTCGAGAGCCCGGAGTTGACCTGCTTCAGCCACGCGGCGAGCTCGGTCTCGATACGCTGTTTTTCAGCGGGATCGTTGACCTTTCCGCGTATGTCCTCGGCGAGGACGACGAGCGCGTAGGCGGTCGGCTGGCCGACGCCCGAGACACATGACATCTCGATGAGCGGGTGCTCGTTGAGTCGGTTCTCGATCGGCGCCGGCGCGACGTACTTGCCCTTCGAGGTCTTGAAGAGCTCTTTGATTCGACCCGTGAGTCGGAGGAGGCCGTCTAAGCGACGCTCGCCCTTGTCTCCCGTGCGGAAGAAGCCGTCTGCCGTGAAGCTCTCGGCGTCGAGGTCGGGGCGCTTGTAGTAGCCGACCATCCTGCCCGCCGACTTGATGAGCACCTCACCTTCGTCGCTGATCTTCACCTCAACGCCGGGTAGCGGGACGCCGACGTAGCCCGGCAGGTTCTTTTCGACAGACGAGATGTGCGAGTAGGCGAAGTCCTCACTCATGGCGTAGCCCTCGAGCAAGTTGAGCCCGAGGCGGCGGTACCAGCTGATCAGCTCGGCCGGGATCGGCGCGGAGCCCGAGCCCGCGAGGCGCACGGAGTCGAGGCCGAGGCCGGTCAAGACCTTCTTGGCGACGATCTTGCCGAGGATTGGGATCTTCATCATGAAGTCGAGCTTCTTGGGCGGCATCTTGGTGAAGACGCCGGCTTGGAACTTCAGCCAGAGGCGCGGCACCGAGATGAAGATGGTCGGGCGGGCGCGCTTCAGGTCCGCGACGAAGGTCTCGAGCGACTCGGCGAAGTAGATGTGCCCGCCGCCGACGAAAGAAGCGCACTCGACGTAAGCGCGCTCGAAGACGTGCGCGAGTGGCAGGTAGGAGAGCGCTCGGTCCTCACCGTTCGTGCCGATACGCGCCACGATGCCTTCGCTAGCGCGCGTCACGCCGCCGAAGTTGTGCATGACGCCCTTCGGCTGCCCCGTCGAGCCTGACGTGTAGATGAGCATGGCGAGCTCGTCCGGCTGCCGTGCCGGACGTCCTTCGATGGGTGCAGTCCGCGCGACGATGGCGTCCCAGGTTTCGAAGGAGGTCTTTGGCGCGAGCGGGAACGCGATGCGGGGCATGTCGGCGGGGACGCCGGGCTCCTGCTGCGACCACGTGTCGAGCTTGCCGACGAAGAGCAGCTTGGCGTCGCTGTGATCGAGCACGAACCGCACGGTATCGGCGCTCTCGGTCGGGAAGATGGCGACCGTGGTGAAGCCGCCCATCCAGATGGCGAGCTCGGTCATGAAGAAGTGCGCGCAGTTCTTGGAGAGAATCGCGATCTTGTCGCCCCGCTGCAGCCCCAGGCTCTGGAGGTGCGCGGCCATTCGGCGCGCTTCACCGGCGACCTGAGACCAGGTGTAGTCAGTGCTCGCGCCGCCGCCGATGGGCTGGGTCAGGTAGACCGTGTTCGCAAGCGAGGCTTCCTTGTCATACACGTAGTCTAGGATCAGCTTTTCAGCGGTCATGATGCTCCTCATGGGCACACCCTAGTCAGGGCGGGATTGCAGTTCTGACGATGCAAAGTGCAGCAAGGTGGGTCTCAACTCAAGTCGGAATCGCCACTTTCGTGTCGTGTTGCCCGAGCCCTTGGCCAATCACTCGCCCGTCGCCGCGATCGCCGCCAGGATGGTCCCCGTGAGAGAGAGCGCGGCTCCAGCGCCGTAAAGCGACCAGAAGCTGACCTCTTTGGCTTCGACTTCATCCCACACGTCCTCGCCAGCGTTGAGCTCCGACTCCACCTGGTCGGCCGCCAGCCCGTTGAGGACGCCGCCCACTACGAGGGCCGTGGCGCCTAAGCCGATCAGGCCCCAGTGCCACCATGCGGGCCCCCCGGTAGCGGCCAAGGCGACGCCATCGAAGGGCGCCGCGTCCTCAGCGAGCGCAACGTCGATCTTCCCAGCGATGTCCGACGCGTCACCCACGAGGCGGTCGACCCGACTACCGCGATGCAGGCGGGCTTCGAGAGCCCCTGTCGTGTCACGCGTCAGCACGAGAGCCCAAGGGACGGTCCCTGCGGCCAAGAGCTCGGCTGTGAACTGCTCAGCCCGGGCGTTCGTGGTGACGCGCACGCGACCGTTCGTGTACACGGCGCCGAGCCGCCAAGCCGGGATGACGATGGAGCCGGAACGCGGGACAAGCAGCGAGGTCCGCTCAGTGTCGCAGCGCAGGATGACCGCCGCGGGTCCCAGTGGGAGTCGCACCGAGAGTCCGAGGCGCTCGATCCCAACCTCGAGCCCGCAGCCAGGTGGCGTGGCCTCACCCGGGGCGGCGGCGACGCTGACGAAGAGGATCGGCCCGAGCGGGCCTCGCTCCCGTTCCAACGCTTCGATGACGTCGGACGAGTAGCGCTGTACGTCGAGGGTGACCGCCGGTGCGCGTGCGGCGAGGAGCCCGATTGCCGCTTCGGCAAGCTCGGGCTGACCAGCGGTGAAAGCGATGTGGGCTGCGGACGCGAGCGCGTCAACCAGCCCCGGAGCCGCCCCGGGAGCGGCGCGCATGGCGGCGATCGCAGCTCTCAACAGCTCGAGGCACGCGGCAAGATCGGGGTCGGTGACGAAGCGGGCCTCGGCTTCGGAGAAGCGAGGGTCTAACGCCACCGAACCCGCCGAAGCCACGGCTCCCTCGAGCTCGGGCGGGAGGTAGGACAGCGGGAGTCCGGGCGCGTCGGCGTCGCCCACCGTGAGCACGAGCCCCGGACCGGTGGCCAGCGCAGTTCGGTCCGTGACGAGGAGCGCCTGTACAACTCCGATGAGCACGGCAAGTCGCGCCGAGACGGGCATGCAATCCAAGTACATAGCTTCCTTTATGCCGAATCGGGGGGCGAGTGGAAAGAAACGGAGGGCGGTGACCTGGGCTTTTGGTGACTTGGGCCTTGACCCAAACACGACGGGCGGCTTGACTGCCGCGCTTGAGCGCATCGATGCCCGCCCCTCCGACGCGAGACAGCCAACCCCCGGCTGACCCCTACGCCGCGCTGCGAATCCCTGCGTATCGGGCGCTGATGGTCGGAATGTTCGGCGTCTTCTTGGCAACGCAGATCCAGACCACGGTGCTTGGCCTTCAGGTCTACGAGCTCTCGCGTCGTACGCTCTCGGTCGGTGAGTCTGCGTGGCAGGTCGGCCTCGTTGGACTCGCGGAAGCGATCCCCTTTCTGTCCCTCACCCTCCTCGGCGGGTGGGCTTCTGACCGGTGGGACCGCCGAATCCTCAGCATCATCGGACTCTTGGGCCTCTCGAGTGCGGCGCTGTGGTTAGTCGTCGTGAACCTGAACGAAGCCACCACCACTTGGCCCTTCTTGGCCGTTCAGGCGGTCGCCGGGGCAGCACGCGCGCTGTTTCGGCCCGCCGCCACCGCCCTCGGCACCGAGCTCGTCCCGAGAGAACTCTACACGAACGCCGCGACCTGGCGCACGAACCTCTATCAGGTCGCGACGGTCAGCGGGCCCGCGCTCGGGGCCCTCCTGTACGCTGAGGTGGGGGCGATTTGGACATATACCGTCATGACTGGGGGGTTCGTGGTCGGGCTCTCGGCATTTCTGGTGATACGTTCGGCGCGTCGGCCCACGCCGAACACGGCGCCGATCCTGAACAGCCTGCGTGAGGGGATCGGGTTCGTTTTCAAAAACCAGATCCTGCTCGGCGCCCTCAGCCTCGATCTCTTTGCCGTACTGTTCGGCGGCGCCACGGCGCTGATCCCGGCTTTCGCACTCGATGTGCTCGACGCCGGACCCGAGTCGGTTGGATTGCTGCGTTCTGCACCCGCCGTCGGTGCGCTGGCGATGGGCCTATGGATCGCGCGAAAGGGCCCCTTTCGACGCGCCGGCGTGACGCTCTTCGGTTGCGTAGCGGCGTTCGGACTCACCTGGATCGGCTTCGCGCTGTCGCCGTATCTGTGGCTCAGCCTCGCGCTACTGGCCGCTGGCGGCGCGCTCGACTCGGTCTCGATAGTGCTGCGAGCGACGCTCGTTCAGGTCCACACCCCACCCGAGCTGATGGGTCGCGTCCTGGCCGTAAACAGCTTCTTCATCGGGAGTTCGAACGAGCTCGGTGCCTTCGAGTCAGGCGTCGCAGCGCGCTTTCTCGGCCTCGTACCGAGCGTGCTGGTCGGCGGCTGCCTGACCATCGCCACTGTCGGGGTCACGGCTGCGCTGACGCCAAAGCTCCGGAGGTTGGACCGAGTGCAGGGGTAGAAGGCGCTGGGCAAGCTCTCGCCCGTCGGGCAGACTTTGGGGAGAGGGGCTAAGCAAGACGGACTAGGCAAGACAAGCGGCTACTCAGGGCCTCTCTATTGCGCGTAGTGAGGCGGTCATGGCAGAACACTTGGCGCGAAACGAACCACTCCTGAAGGCCCAGCAGTTCGAGCACGAAGAGCTCCCTCGCTTCAAGAAGCGCCAAGAGCTGACCGAAGCCGAGGTCGAGGCCCGAGACCAGCTCGCCGACTTCGTATTGAAGCTGTGCCGAGCCGTCCTGCAGTCAAGCTACTACTCACCCGATCACCCGCAGGCCCGGAAAGTCGCGGATGAACCGCTGACGGCACTCCACCTCCTCGATAAGGCCTATCAGGAATACAACTTCGTCGTCGCGAGCTGGCTCGATGGCGACGTGATGGCGCTCGAAGGCCTCTTCAACGAAGCCATCCCCATCGACCAGCTCCTCGGAGGCTCGGCGGGGGAGCACTTCTCAAAGAAGCTGTGCGACTTCTGCCGGAGAAATCGCCTCGTCAGCTTCTCGATCAAGGACGTGATCGGCGACGAAGAGTTCCACCGTTTCATCTCGGTCTTCGTGGAACGACACGTGGACATGGAAGCGCAGCGACTTCTCGATGCAGGCGACGACCGTCATCAACGTTTTACAGAGCAGCTCCTCGAAAAGAACATCTTAAACGTTGGCGTCGTCCTCGAAGAAGACCTCGTGGAGGAGCGGCGACGCCTGCCGTGGCGCGTCAAGATCGCGCTCGCACGACTCAAGAAGGACCTGAAGGCGCTCCCACTCTACAGCAAGGCGACTACGTCACAGTTACGCGAAGCCAAGCTTCGTATTCTGAGGGACATTCTTCGGCCCATGCAGAAGGGCCAGTACCTGAAGCAGCTCTTCTTGAACCTCGACCTGATCGCCACAGAGGTCGAAGACCTGCGCGGGGTCGACATGGAGGCCGACTTGCTTGCCGCGCTGAACGGACCACGCGTGGCAGCGCTCGCGGAAGCGCTGCACGCGGAACACATCCGTGTGAACAAGAAGGGGCTATCGGATTCAACCGTTGACCGCCCGGATCTCGCCGACGCCTTGAACGCGCTCGTCCCGCGCGTCGCTCGGGCCCTCGCTGACTACTACGGTGAACCCGGTGTAGAACGCGTGCTGCGCGACCTCTTCGACGCCGGCGCTGTCGGGGAGTCGCACCTCCCGACGCCGATGCAAGAGCAAATTCGCATCGACCGGTGGTGCGCCAACTACCTCGCTGCGCCCGAGCGGGTCGTCACGACGCTCGACCGTGTCGAGAAGGCCGAAGCCTACTCTTCACAGATCACGAGGGTGATCGCGGCCATCCCAAACCTACTCCGCCTGAAGCGCTATGGTGCCGTGGACCACCTACTCACGGTGGTCGCCAAACACCGGACGTCGGAAGGGGCCTTCCCTGGACGGCCGGCGCTCGTCGGTGAGGCGCTCGACGGGCTCGCCGAGAGCCCTCTGCTCGCGACCCTGGTGGACGCGATGATGACCGAGACGGCCGAGGTGCGTGACTCGATACGGCGCACGTTGGCGGTCTTCGGGCGTGCGGCGACGCCGTCTCTCCTCGACGTGTTCTTGAGAGCTGAGACCGCAGCACTTCGGAACGAGACCGGCCTCGCGCTCATCGCGTTGGGCTCGGACACCGTCCCTTTTCTCGAGCATGCCCTCGTCCGACGCGGGCAAGCTCCCGCCGTGCTCGTCGACCTCCTCAAGGTGCTCTCGCAACTGAACGCCAAGAGCTCGACGGACCTCGCCGTCGACCTGCTGAGGCACGCGAACGCCGAGGTCCGCGAGACCGCACTGTCGACCATCGTGAAGCTCAACGCCAAGGCGAGCCGAGGCGTGCTCATCCGGGCGATGCGCGACCCGGAGCCGCGCATCGCGGTCAGCGCCATGCGCGCGCTCTCGCGCCTTGAACCGAAGCCGCTCGGGTACGTCCTCCGTCTTCTCGAGACGGCCGGCCTTGCACCCCGAGAGCCGGGAGAACCAGAGACAGAGCCCGTCGAAACCCAAGTGGTCGCAGTCCAACTCCTCGCAGAGCTAGGCAATGTGCCGCTTGGCCAGGCAGGAACGCTCGAGACCCGCTTCCTCATCCGTGTGGAGCTCGAGGGCGGCCGAATGAAGGCGCTCCTCCAGCGAGGAAAGCGGCATGACGATGAGCCTGTTCGCATCGCCATTTTGGACGCGCTCGTGAAGATCGGCGGAGTGGAGTCGGCAGAACGACTTCGGAGCGCAAACCTGGAGCCGAGCCCCGTCGTCCGGGAGCGCATGAAGTTGGCCGCCACCCAGCTCGCGGAGCGGCTGCACGCGAGCTGACACTGCCGCCATTAGTTTCCGTCGGCCACTCACCCTTCAGACCGTGGCACACGACAGCTTCGGAGCGTCTGCCTCTGCGAGCAGCGCCTCGACGACCCCTTCGACGCGGCGCTCGATCCCATGGAATGGCTCACCTCGGGCGATGCCTACTGAAATCTCAGTAGCTGGCTCGAGGTCACGGGTACCTTTCAAGGGCGGCAGGGCGCTCTCTACAGAGCGGCCGGATCTTCCGGTAAACACTGGGGTTCTCCCGATGTGCCCTACAGGAACCTGGGCCAACCTTCCGGACCAACGCCCTATGGAGATGGACCAGCCCGAGTGACGCTCTCGACACTCGCGTGGTGGTGCGCTCGAGGTCAAGGGAGCACTAACGTCGACCGACGCGGAAGGTCAGTGCCATCTATTGTGGCCGACTCGTCACCGAAGTTGAACGCGACCCGGTATCCGAAGCCGCTGCGCCAGACGGCCGGCACGCGCGCCGTCGATGTGCCGGCGATGGCGTCTTCGAACGCGTTCGAGAGGCGGCCCGGGACTACCTCCGGAAACACCGACTCCGGGACCGCCGCAACGCCGGCGAGGCCGACCTCGAGCCGTTCGGGCGAGAAAGCCCATCCGTGGCGGTCACTTGGCAGTGCGCGAAGGTCGTCGGACAAGAAGAAGGCGCCGCCCGCGAGCGCGGCGACCCAGGCGCCGACGTCGACCTCGTTCTGGGGCAACTGCCGGAGAATGGGCGGGTCGGCGTCGCAGGCGACCGCTCGGCAGACATGCCATCGCGCCGAGAGGCTACGAAGTTGCGGCGCGATGAAGGCCCAACCGGGGCCGAAGGGTTCGAGCGCGATGTCGGGTCCGAGCCGCCAAGCGTCGATGAGGTCGAATCCAGCGACCGGTGGTGCGCCAACCGCGAGCAACGTGACGGTCGGGCCGGCGGCGTCGCGAATGACCGCCAATGCCTTTCGGTAGGCGGCCATGCCCGTCATGGGCTGGTGACGCTCGGCCTCCCACGTCCCGGCGAACAGGAAGTCGATCTTGAGGAAGTCGAGCCCGGCAAGGACAAGCGCGTCGATGGCCCCGGCGAGGTGGGCCGCCGCGTCCGGGTGAGTGACGTCGAGCACGCGCATGGGGCCGTGGAGCGCGTGGCCGTAGCTGAGCCCAGGAAGAAACCACTCCGGATGGGCGGCCACCACGGCATCGTCTTCGTCGACTAGGAGCGGCGCGAGCCAGACGCCGGCCTCGAAACCGTCGTCGTGCAAGGTCTTCACGAGGGCCCCGAGCCCTCCTGCGAACTTCGTGTTGGCGCTCCAACGTCCCCAACCTTCCTGCCAGCAGTCGTCCACCACGATTCGGAGTGGTGTCGTCGCCGGCAAGCCCGCGGCCGCGAACGCGGCTCGGGCCAGGGCGGCGTTCTGGAGTACGGCGTCGGCGTCCACGTCATCCCACAGGTCATACCAGGAGTTCCAACCGGCCTCCCCGACCAACGGCGGCGTGCGTCGACTCGGCAGCATCGCGCCGTAGACCTCGAGGAGCGGAGCGTCCTCGGACTCCGCCCCAATGAACCAAGGCTCGCCGGCCACGGCCGCGCCGTTACCGAACGAAACCGACTCGCCTGCGCCCGAGGCGAGCGTGAGCGTCAGCGCAGTCGCGTCCTTCCCGTCGACCATGACCCACGACTTCCAGTTCGACGCCGAGGTGACCCCGGCCACCAGCGCCGGTCCGTCGCCGCCAACAACGGACCACCACCACGAGAACGCCTCGCCGGACCGCAGGACCTCGGGATCGCCGCGCTGCGCGAAGGCCTCATCGGTCACCTCGACGGGAAGGGCGTCACGAAGCGCGACGGCGCCGCTCATCGACCAGGATTGAAAACCGTCGGACAGAAAGCCGAGCGCCCCAGGCACTGACGCGGGCCCCGAAAAGCCGATGCGAGTGAGTACACCACTGGTGCTCGGCTCGAACGTGACCGACCACGGCGCGGTCGCCGCCACCGTGAGGACGCCCGACGCGACCTCGCACCGCAGTGGTTCGCCAGCGGCCGCGCCCCCATCGCGAGAACAAGGGCCGACCTCCGTCACGCCATCGACGACGACAAAGGGGGTCAGCGAGACACGAACGAGCGCACAATCGAGGTCGAGCGCAGTCGCCTAGAGCGCGGCGCGACAGGGCTCATCGACCGGCCCCCCGTCGGGCACGTCCACTTCGTCAGCGTCCTCGGGCTCGGACATATCCACCTCGCCCCCGGCACTGTCCACCGGAGGGGTGTCGACGTCAGTCGCCGAGGTGCAAGCGACCGCCATTCCGACGGTCAGCTGGAGGCGAAGAGGGCTCATCCGGTTGGTCTTGGAGATATGGCGACGTGACACGGGCAGCCTCCGGGCACCAGCAGCCCGAGAGGGTGAACTACCGCCTCACCGGGAGCAAGGTGGGGCGACGCTGCGGAGCGGATAGGATCTTCGATGGAATTCGCCAGCCAGGCCCAGCGAACCTGGGCGTGGCTCGTCGGTCACTCCGCCATTTTCCGCCGGGTTCAACGGGCCTTCCGCGAGAGCGAAGAGGACCACACTGACGCGGGCGGGGCGGGCCCGACC
>CANMLD010000018.1 GCA_947498315.1 Pseudomonadota bacterium
GACCCTCGCGGCGCTGCCGCCCGTGACCCTCGCGGCGCTGCCGCCCGTGACCCTCGCGGCGCTGCCGCCCGTGACCCTCGCGGCGCTGCCGCCCGTGACCCTCGCGGCGCTGCCGCGCCGCCATGATTGGGAGCGGAAGCTCCTGGAGAAACGAGCGCGAAGCCTCGGGCTCATACTCGTTGAACCCAACTCCGAGTTCTCCGTGAGTCCGAGTTAGTCACGAGCGGCCAGCGGTCAGCCGCCGCGTCGCTTCCCCGGCCATAGCCCTCGGCAATATTCGAGTGGATCGAAACGGCCGTCCGCCGGAGTTGGCTCGTCAGGCTGCCTGGAAGCTGAAGGCTGACCGCTGAACGCCTTCGGTGAAGATCGGGATATGCACCCTATTGAGAAACGAGCGCACCCTTGACCCACGAGAGGCGATCGATGGACGCACAGTCGCAGCCCCATGAGGCTGGGAGCTTCGGACACGCGATCTGGGCCATCAGCTTGTGGCCCGCTTGGTTCGGGTGGACGTGGTCGAAGGAGCGTAGCTCGGGGCGCAAGAACCAGCGCGGCAGCTCGGCGGCGGAGGCGACGGCCGCGTCGCGGTTCGGGAGGCGCTTCTGCAGCTTCCGGTCGCGATCCCAGAGCTTTCCGAGCTTGACGACGTCTCGGAGAGGCGCTTCCGGGTTGCGGAGGGGGCTGTCGTAGAGGTCGATGGCGACGTCGGGCAGCTCCTCGGGCGCCCACGGCGTGGCTCCGTCTTTGCCGGCGTAGCTCTCGAGCGCTTCGGCGCGCCCGAGCCGGCCCAGGAGGAAGTCCGCGCTTCGCTGCGTCTTCGACTTGTAGTCGAGGCCATCGAAGTGCTTCCAGCGCCGGTCCTTGTCGTCCCCCCACGGGGTGAGCGTGAACGCCAGCACTTTCATCCCTGCCTTCTTGGCCATGAGGAAGGTCTCGACCGTCTCTTTGATGGTGATGGAGGGCGAGCCGATGCTGTTCAGCCCGCCGCTCGAGAGCAGCCAGTGCGCTTCGCCCTCCCGGATCCGGGCTCCTGGGTTACGGAGCACTTGCGCGCGGAAACGCTGTCGAAGCTGCGGCGCGCCGTACGCAACTTTGGAGATGTTCCGCAGCTCGACCCGCGCACACACTGCCTCCACATAGTGCGCGAAGCTGCCGGTCGGCCACGCGCCGATGGACCCACCGAGCACGATGACCTTCACAGGACGGTCGGTCTTGCGGTGACGCCAGGTGCCGACGGGTTCGTCGGCTTGCGCGTTCGGTGTGACCAGGGCGATGACGATCGCAGCGAGGAGAGAGACGGAGAGGCCCCGAGGGGCGGAGCTCAATGACCGCATTTCAACCATTCCGAGAGGTTTTTGGCGCGTTTCCAACACTCGATTTGAACTACTGGAGCGCTCTTTCTACAGGTCGGCACGCATTCCGCCACGAAGGACGCTTCGGCCGCCTTCAGGGCGTTCGTCGTAGATGAATGAACTGCCGTAGCCTGCTCCGACTGGGGCGATGGGAACGTGCGCCACGCCGACGCCCGGTGGTCGGCGGTTTGGTGAGCAAGGACGTAGGGCCGGCTGCATGCGGCCGTACAGTCCGCTTCACTAGCGCCACAGCCGGCAGCCATGGTGGCAGTAAGTGCAACAAGTACGAGCGACTTCAACCCGCCTGCTCCGGTTCCTCGCCCCGATCGCGTCGGTGGTGAAAGGCCTTCTCGAGCCACAAGGCGAGGAGACCGGGGCTCTCGCCCTCGTCGATACGCTGGACAGTGATCCAGAGCTGCGCTTTGAAGCTGCCGCCCGGCGGGTCGTCGACCTTCCGGCCTAGGACCCCGTAGACGGCAATGGCGTGCCGTACGGCGTCGCTCGGGTTCTCGCTCTCTCCGGGGAACACGAGGGTGAGGTCGCAGCGCATCTTCACGCCGAGGCCCGGGACGACCGCGTTCGTGTTCACCTGAAGCCAGCGCTCGCTGATTCGGAGCGCGCGGCACCAGTACTGAGCGCCGGTAACCCAGTAGGCGCAGGGCACGTTCAGGAACATGCCGATCTTCGTGCCCAGCTGTTCTAGCGTCGCGGCGACCACCTCCGGGGTGGTTGCAGGGCGGCCCGTGACGAGTGGCCCCGCTGGCGTCGATGTAGTGCCGGCCACGCGCATGGCCGGCCCCTTCGAGACCGGGGCTTTCGGCTCATCAGCTTCGAAGCAGATGCGATAACCGGCTCCGGCTGCCGAAGGGGCAAGCGCCCCCTTCACATCGAGTCGCGCGCGCACGAACTGCGTCACGGCATCGCGACCGTCTTGGCTCGCGACGTCAGTGAGTCGGACCAACACGCCATGACGGCCGTCCGGGGCAGCATCGGCTACCGACTCGACCCGACCCGACACCGTGAGACGGCCTGCGCCGGACCAGTCGGCGCTGAAGGAGCTGCCCTCCTTGAGCCTCTCGGTCGTGCGGAAGAACACGACGTTGCCGTCCAGCGAGACGACGTCGGCGAGCAGGAAGCGGCCATCCCGCTGAAAACGTAATGATGGCAATCGCTTGGGAGTCGAACGGCGCGCCAAATCAAGACTCCCGGTAGCGGTGGCGCAAGGCGACGAGCAGGGCCACGAGCGCTCCCGCTGCGACAGGGAAGTCGGCTCGAGGGCCGTGCTGACACCCTCCCGCGCTCTTGTCCGAGCGGGCTGTTACCACAGAGCCTGTATTGCCGTCCGCGCCGTCCGCGCCGTTATCGGTCGCATCGACACCGGTCGCGCCGTCATTGGCGCCATCTTGCGCATCGAGGCCGTCGCCAGGCGCATCACCGCCTACCGAGCCACCTGAATCATCGCTCGGGAGCCCGACGTCCCCGTCACCGGACTCTACCGATACGGGCGCGAACACGGCGTCCATCCAGAGCTCGAGCTCGGCGTCGGGGCAGCGGATGAGGCCGGCCGTATGCACGAGGCGTAGGCGCGCGATCCGCGAGCCGGCGTCCCCCGTGGCGCCCACCTCGAAGGTCATGTCACCGACGCCCTCGGCTGGGATGGCCGCGGCGTTCGTGGCCACCGTAAAGGCGTCTACCCAGCTTTCGTGGAAGAGGGGCGAGCTCGTGCCCGGTAGCTCTCCTTCGGCCATGAGCGTGAGGGTCCCGGGCTCCCAGGCGAGCGCGCCGTCGTTCCGAATGGCCACGGTCACGGTCGATGTTCCGCCGATCGCCACCGTCTCCGGCGCCGTGGGCACCAGGAAGGTCGCGGCGAGGTTCGGGAGGGGGAAGGGGAGGGCGGTGGCGTCATCGTCGATGAGGCCGTCGCAGTCGTCGTCGAGCCCATTACAGAGCTCGGTCGAAGCCGACTTCTGGCCCACGCACGTCACCGACGCGCCGAGGCACTTGAGCCGTCCTTCGGAGCAGACGCCGGGGACGGACGTGTTGCATGCCGGCGCGTCGGTCGGATCGATGGACACGCACTCGCCGTAGGGGCCGTATGCGCAGTCGGACCCGCACATGCGGTATTGAACGCCGCACTCGCCACACGGCTTCTGATCGACATCACCAAAGGTGCAGCCGCTCCCGCCCGCGCACTCGGACCAGCCACCGTACGCGCAGCTCGCTGAGCAGGTTCGCGAGCGCTGGCCGCAATTGCCGCAGGACTCCGTCTCGACGGCGCCCGGCGCACACCCGCCCTGGCCACTACACTCGGAATAGCCGCCCCAGCCGCATTGCGCCGTACACGTCCTCGTCTTCTGCCCGCATTGGCCGCATCCGGCCGACTCGCTCGCACCGGGCGCGCAGGTGCCTTCCCCGCTGCAACCCGAATAGGCACCCCATTGGCAGTTGGCGCCACAAGTCCTCGTTTTTTGTCCACATTGGCCACACGCTTGGCTCTCGGTCGCGCCCGCGGTGCACGCACAAGCGGCGCCGATGCAGGTGCCCGTCGCCGTGACCAACTGAATGTCCGAGCCGTAGTAGAACTTGAGGATGTCGGCGTAGCCCCAACCCGCTGTAGCGAGGCACGACGCACCGTTTTGCGACTTGCAGCCGCGGTTGGCATAGTTGCCGGCGTTGACCCACCCGAGCGTCGTCTGAGTGAGGCCGGCGCCCGACTTTCCCTGGTTGTACGTGACGTACTTTTCGGTGTTGGACCAGTCATTGTCGCCCGCTTTGGCGACGCAGCTCGCGGCCGACGGCTTCGCGCCAGCGACATAGAACGCCGCGACCTGCGTGTTCGAATAGCGGAGCACGATGCCAGCCGTCTCGTTCACCGCTTGGTAGTGGATGGCCGTCGGCTGGGCGGTGCAGGTGTAGACTTGGTCCGACTGACCATCGGCGATCTGCCCTGCCGAATTCAGCTTGTAATACAGGTAGCTACGGGCCGCGACTGCCTGCGCCTTCAGCGCTTCGAGCGGCGCGCTGCCGTTCTCGCAGCGGATGACGCGTGGGAGGTAGTCGGTCTCGACGTCCTTGACGCCCTTACCGATGACGGTGGCCGTGCAGTAAGCCGCGAGCGCGCCGGTCGTGGTCGCATAGCCCGACGTTGCGGCTGCCGGCTCATCGACCTCGGCGCTACATGCGCTCAGGGCGAGGAAGAGAGCGCCGCAGCCGAGAGCGATGAGCCAGTTCGGAGCGGATCGAGACGAGGCGTGCAGCGCATTTACCATGCGCGAAGACTACCACGTGCGCACGGGCGGGCGAAGGAGCTTTGTCTTCTCTTGCGTCGCGGGGTGGCACGCCCCGAAGCCCTGCATTAGTCTTGGGGTCATGGCTATCCCCAAGCGAGTGCGCGTCGTCGAAGTGGGGCCCCGAGATGGGCTCCAGAACGAACCTGCGCTGGTCCCGGCCGCCGACAAGGTGGCTTTCATCGACCGCCTCACCGCCGCGGGGCTTCCCTTCATCGAGGCCACCAGCTTCGTCTCGCCCCGTTGGGTGCCGCAGCTCGCCGACGCTGCCCTCGTCTATCCTGCTATCCAGGTCAAGCCTGGCGTCACCTACTCGGTGCTCGTCCCGAACCTCGTCGGCCTCCAGCGCGCGCTCGACGCCGGCGCCAAGCACATCGCCGTCTTCACCGCGGCGAGCGAGACGTTCAACCAGCACAACATCAACGCGTCCGTGGACGAGAGCCTCGTCCGCATCGGCGCTGTGGTCGCCCTCGCCCACGAGCGCGGCGTCCCCGTGCGCGGCTACGTCAGTACGTCTTTCGGTTGCCCCTACGAAGGCGCTGTGAAAGCGAGCGCGGTCGCCGACGTCGCGTCACGCCTCCTCGACCTGGGCCTCACCGACATCGCCCTCGGCGACACGCACGGCGGTGCCAACCCCACCCTCGTGACCGAGGTGCTTGACGAGGTCCTGAAACGCGTCCCGCTCGAGACCCTCGGCGTCCATTTCCACGACACGCACGGGCGTGCGCTCGCGAACGTGTATGTCGCGCTCACGTACGGCGTCTCGACGGTCGACGCCAGCGCCGGGGGCCTCGGAGGGTGCCCCTACGCGCCGGGCGCCAGCGGCAACCTCGCGACCGAAGACCTCATCGTCATGCTCCACGAGATGGGCATCGAAACCGGCGTCGATCTCGACAAGGTCCTCGAGACCTGCTTCTGGATGGAGTCCGTCCTCGGCCGCCGGCTCACGTCGCGGCACCTGCAGGTGGCCCGGGCCCAGCGCCTGTGACCGTCGCGACAGCACTCCTCTCCATCGGGCTCTCCTTGGCCACGGCGCCGCCCGCCAATGGGACCACGGAGGCCGACTGGCGGCAGGCCCTGCGCACGGCGCCCCCGGAAGCAGCGTTCCAAGGGATTGGGGCCCTGGAGGCGGCTCGCACTGGCGCTCCCATCCTCATGGACCTCGTCCGATGCTCGGCCACTGCGGCAGGTTGCGACGTCTCGCTGCCACTCGAGGTCCGCGTCGCCGCCGCCATCGCCCTCGGTCGCATCGAACCGCTCGCGGCAATGGGTCCGGGCGCAGCCGCTGCCTCGCTCCTCGACGTGCTCAGCACCGCGGCTCGTGAGCCTGGCGTCGACGGCGCCGCCGTGTTCGCGCTCGGCCAGCTCGGCAGCGCCGCCCTCGCTGCGGGCCAGCCAGCACTCGCGGCACGCGTGGAAGTTCGGCTGTTGGGGTTGCTCAGCCCCGTCGAGACCGACACGCCGGCCCGGCCTGTCCCGATCCTTCCGCTCTGGCGAGCCCTCGGCCGGGTCGGGGGCGAGGCGACCCTGACGCGCGCACTTGGGGCCGTCTCCGAGCTCGGACGCCCGGTTGCGCTCGTCACGGCGGGGCTCGTGCTGACGCGGTTAGCGCGCGATCCGGCGGGTGAGCCGGCGCTCATCGAGGCACTCGACGATCCGAACCCGGAGGTGCGGGCCGCGGCGCTCTACGCGTTTGCCCGCGCGGGGAAGGCGCCGTTCCCGGCGCCCGTCGTGGCCCGCGTACTTACGGCGCTCGAAGGCGGGCCCGGCTCCGAAAGAACACTCGCCGCCAGGGCCTTTCGAAAGGCCGGTCTCTCAGGCGGGTTCGAGAGCGCCTTGCCGCGCCTTCAGGCCCTCTTCGACGGCGAGCGCCTGCAGGCGCATGAAGCCGCCGTCGTCATGAGCGGGCTCGGAGCCGCCGCGCCGGCCTTCCGAGCGAACGTCATTCGGCACGTCGCGTCGTCGCCTTCAGGGGGCGAAGGCCGCCTCTTCACCCCCTGGATTCATGTCGCGCTTGCCGCGGCCCACGATCTCCCCGAAGGCTCGGCGCTTGCTGGCGAGCTCGATGTCGACGCGCCGTCTCTCGCACGCCGCACGCCGATCAGCGCGTTCGGAGAGCCCATCGCGCGCCGTCGTTCGCTGCTCGTCTGCGCCCTCGCGACCGACGACCAACTCCTCGACCACCACTGTTCCCCCGCCGCTCGCGTCGAACGGGCCGCTGCGCTCGGTCGCACTACCGCGCTGTGGCTCGCGTCACCGTCTCCCGGTGCACGTATGGCCGCACTCACCGCGAGTCAGGACGCGGCCGCACTCGAAGCCGCGCTCTCGGACCCCGACGGACCCGTCGTGGCAACGGCCTGCAGTCGCGCGAGCGAGCTCACGAGCGTGCCGCAATCCCTCACGGACGCGGTCGTCGCTCGTGCGGTGATGCTCGCGTCGGCCGCGACGACGGACGCCAACTCCCTCGAACCGGCGCTCGACTGCTTCAAGGCCTCGCAGCTCCTCGCGAAAGGCGTGCCGGACGCGCTCGCGACAGCAGCTCGCTCTTCCGCGCCGGCCCTAGCGCGCCTCGCCTCGAGCGTGTCAGGGGTCTTGCCCGGGACCGAACTGCCGCTACCGGCCTTTCCCACCTCGGTCTTGCCGCCGAGCGCCACGGCCCTCGCCGTCGTCACTGACGCTGGCTCCTTCCGGATCGCGCTCGATGCTGACAGCGCGCCGGCGACGGTGCGTCACTTGACGAACCTCGCGGCTGCACGTCGCTTCGACGGGCTCTCCGTCCACCGCGTGGTGGCCGACTTCGTCATCCAAACCGGCGATCCCCGGGGTGACGGATGGGGAGGGCTCTCGCCTTCGATCCCGTGCGAGAACAATGACTTGCCCTACGTCTCGGGCTCGGCCGGCATGGCGCTCGCCGGCAAAGACACCGGCACGTCGCAGTGGTTCGTCACCCACACGGCGCACCCGCATCTGCACGGCACCTATACGCAGTTCGGGCGGGTCGTCACAGGCCTCGAGACCGTCGATCGCATCGTGCCGGGGGACCGTATCCTGAGCGTGACCGTCGAACCTTGAGCTCACGAGAGCGGGATCGTGAAGTGGGGCGGAGCTCCTCTTCGAGGGTCAGTACTTGACGTAAGGCGCCGGCGCTCCTGCCCCGTCGGCCGCGCCCTTACCGCCAAACACGTCGACGCCGTAACGCCTGCCTTCGCGGCGCAGGGTGCCGAAGAGGCGGTCCCAAACCCCCATGTGTTGGCCGAAGTTCACGTGGAAGTGCGCGTGGTGGTCGTCGTGGAACATCGACGGGCCTTGAAAGGGGATGCGCGACTCGAGGCGCACGCCCGAGTGATCGATGGTGTTCCAAACTAGCGCATATACCAGCGTCACGATGACGGCTACGTAATGAATGGGAAAGAAAAAGAGCGGCAGGAAGCTCACCGTCTGAAACATCAGGAACTCGACCGGGTGCATCGCGGTCACCACGAAGGGCGTGGTGGCGACGTAGCGGTGGTGCCAGTGGTGGAAGGCTTTGAACATGGGGCGGAAGTGGAGCGCCCGGTGGGTCCAGTAGGCGAGGAAATCGACGGAGACGAAATACAACACGGCGCTCGCGGCGGTCCACGCCCAGCCGTACTGCGCGACGTCAAAGTAGATGGGCGTGTCCCAACCGCGGGTCAGGGCGTAGACGAGGTTGCCCGACAGGAAGCCGCCGAGCAGCAGGTTGAGCGTGCTGAGCTTCATCGCGTGGCGGGCCTGCTCGGGCCGAAGGAAGCGCTTCGGCTGGCACTTCCAGGTCTCCGGTTCGTGTGCGCGCTGGACGTAGTACTTGATGTGGTAGTAGCCGCCGACCGTCCAGAGGATGGCGACGCCGCCGGCCATCGAAGCCAGAGTGATACCGAGCCAGGCCCAGAACTCAGCCACCTGCGTTCACGCCGGCGATGGGGAAGAGGCGCTGCATCTTCATGGCGAGCGTGACCGGGCCCTTGAGCTTGCCGCGGCCGGTCGAGAACGCGCGGGCGCCGTTCAGTTCACCATTGATCATGAGAAGATAGTCCGCTTCGCTCATCTCTACGGTGATCGTCGGCGACGCGTGGCGGCCCGTCCCCTGGCGGATGGCCCCTCTCCGCACCTCAGCGAAGTGGAGCTGGTCTGGGTCGCCGCGCAGCACCCATTGAAAGACGGCGTCCACCTGGGCGCCGGCCCGCGAGTCGAAGCGCTGCTCGAGGCCGTCGAAGTACGACTGCACTGAGTCGAAGCGCGTCGCCTGTTTCGGGATGGAGAGGGGCTCCGCAGCAGGTCGGACCGGCCCGTCCGCGAGGTGGGCGTCGAGCTCTTCTTCGACGCGAGTCTGCGGCGGTGTTGAGGTCCGGATGCCAGCCAAATCCCCGAGACGACTGGTGATCGGCGCGAAGACGGCGGGGACGCCGCCGAAGCGATCGGCCAACCCGGCGAGTCGGGTGGCGAAGGCTTGCAACGGGCTGGGGATTCGCGGTGAGCGGCCTAGGGACGCCGGCTCGGGTACGGGCTCCGTGCTCGCCGAGACGCTCTCGGGCCAAGCGTAGAACTGTCGGCACCACTTGCGGTAGCGGCCGATTGGACCGTCACCGCCCGCGAGGAGTGGCTTCTCGAGCCAGACCTTGTTGCCCCAGATGGGGAAGTCCTTCGCGAAGTCCTCTACGAAGGCGTCCCAGAAGATTTGGTCGATCTCGGCCGTATAGTCGGGGTCCGGCATTTCCCACGTGTTGGCGACGGCGAAAATGGCGATGCTGTCGGGGCCGATGGGGGTCGGGTGGATGCGTTGACGGGTTCGAAGTCCGGCGGTGACGACATGCGTGCGCGAGACGATCTGCCCGAGTCCGTGGAGCGTGACGTCGAGCTCGACCTCGTTTACCTCCTCCGGCATCTGAATGGCGGCGCCGGTCGCGAGCAGGTTGAGCACGACCCGCATCTTGTGGCCGGTCTGCTCGACCGACGCGATGTCGGTGCGCGTCACGTGGTGGACGGGCAGGAGGTGCGAGCAGTCTACGGTGTTCTCCCCGACCTCTTGTGGGTGTGACGCGACCTCCCAACGGATGGTGCGGTTCGCGGTCCAGCCGCCCCACTCGAGCTCCGGTAGGCGCCAGGTGGGCTCACTGCCGTCGTGGCTGTAGAAGACGAAGACGAGGCCGTCCCTCTCGTCGACGTCCCAGGCCCGGACGCGCGCTTTCGCCGGGATCTTGGGCGCATAGGGCACGTCGACGCAGGTGCCGTGGACGTCGAAAGCCCAATTGTGAAACGGACACCGTAGGCACTCGCCGACGACCCGCCCGCCACCGAGGTGCGCGCCGAGGTGTGGACAGGTCTTGTCCACGGCCGACGCCACGCCGGACTCGGTGCGGAAGAGCACGATGTCTTGGCCGAAGTAGGTGACCGTGCGCACGTCGCCCCGCGCGAGCTCGGGCGAGAACAAGACGACGTACCAGCCGGTGGGATAAGACGGGAACGGGAAGCGCGGATGCATCAGCGTAGCCTAGCCTGGGCCTTTCCTTGAGGTCAACGGGTTCCGATACTTTGCGTCCGTCCGGAAGTCATCGTGCAACGCGGGCTAAAAGTCCTCGCGATGCTTGATGGTTATGCCTTTGAGCGTTCATCGCCTCGAGCGCACCGGCATCAGCGGGTCGGCTCGCTATGCCGGGTCGAAGTCAGCGTGCCAACATATATTGTTATATATGCTACGTTATTAAGACAGCGATTTAAATTAATGATCAGCTGTACCGGCGGGCCAGGCTAACTGCTGTCGAGACCGGGACCACGCTCAGAGCGCTCGTCGAAGCAGGCTTGCGTGCGGTACTGCCAGCGGCACCGGAGGAAAGCGTGGAGAGGCGCATCACGGAGAGCCTGACGGTCATGCGCGCCTTGCAGGCCGAGTTTGCGGCCGCGGCTACTGGTGACCGGCGCACGGACGACCAGATACTTGGGTACGACGACAAGGGCATGCCTTCGTGAGCGGCATGGTGGTCGACACGTCGGCCCTCACCGCCATCCTGAAGGGCGAAGCGCTCGCCGACCGGCTCATGACAGCGATGGCAGCGGCCGGCGCTGTGACCGTTCCAGCTCCCGTCGTGCTCGAGTGTAAGCTCGTCGCGATTGGCTGGGCAGGCGCTGTCGGTCCTGGGCTTGTGGACGCTCTGTTGAGGCAATTGGCCGCCAAAGTGGCCCCCTTCGGAGGCATTGAGGCGGAGCTTGCTGTCGAAGGGTTCAACCGATTCGGTAAGGGCCGCCACCCAGCACCACCGAACTTCGGCGATTGTTTCGTCTATGGCGCTGTCCGCGCCGCCAAGCTGCCGCTGCTCTTCGACGGGGCCGACTTCGGCCAAACGGACCTCATCGCGGCGGCCTATTAGCTACGCATCCGGACGAATCACGAGGTTCACGAGCGCGTCACTGTTCGCGGTCATGTAGGTCATGTAGGTCATGTAGAAGCGGCCGTCGGCGCCTGCGACCATGTCCGCGAGGCGCTCCTGAGTCGTGAGACCCTCGAATTGGTCATCGACTAACTAGGCGGCGCCACTGCCGGCTTTGTGCAGCGCGAAGGCCATCTCTTTCGTCGTGTTGTTGCCGAAGGAGATGCACTTGGTCCCCTTGCCGTTGACCGCGATGGCGAAGGCGGTGTCGTCGACGTTGAGGTCGAGCACGGCGGCCGCGGACCACGAGGTGCCGCCTGCCCCGGTCATGTCGGTGGCGACCACGAGCTGGCCGTTCAGGCGATAAGCGACGTACCGGGTGCCATTGGCGCCTACCGCCATCGTGGGTTCTCCACCACCTGAAGAGCCTGGGATGGTGTCCGTGCCGTTGCTTCCGTACAGCACGATCTTACCGTCTGAGACGGTCGGGGCCCAGGCGTCAGGGCCGTGAGCCACCGCCCGGCCGAGGTCCGAGAAGCCGCTGAGGCTGAGGAGGCCCACGCCTGACCAGGTCGTCCCTTCGAATGACGTCGCTCGGCGTGCCGGCGACGTCAGCAGCCCCGTCCGAGCCATCGTTGCCATCACTTCCGTCGGCGCTCGCATCGTTCGAGTTGGAGCGGCGACCGCCTGCGCTGGTGCAGGCCGCGGCCAGAACGGCCATGGACAAGACAGCGGTAGCGGCGGCAAGGGCTGTGGTCGAGCGTAGAAGGGACGTGCGGTGTGAGCTTTTCATTGGGCGCAAGCTACGGTTCGGACGAATCCATCACCAACTTCAAAATGACATCGGCGGCGTCGATCGCAGCGGCGATCTCCGGGTCATCGCCAACAGCGGCCTTCAGCACCCCCTTCACGAGGTGGCGCATCGAGTCGTCGCCCACGGCGCTCGGGTCGCTGGAGGGTGCCACGCCGATGTTCCCGCCCGCGCTCGGCGGTGCCGGTGGCTCCTCATCGAATCCACCAAACTGTCCGACGAGCTTCGTGCCGAGCCGGATGAGCGTGGCCCAATCGAGCTCGCCCTCGCCGAGACCCTCGTCCGCGAGCAAGGTCTGGACGAGCTTCCCGATCTCCTTGGCGTCCTTCGATTGCATGAAGCGCATCAGGCCCTGGAGCTCCGGTGGCAGGTCTGCGGCCCCAAAGAGCGAGGGGAGTACGGCGACGACGTCGATGTCGCCGATATCCTGGTCGCCGTGTGTCTGCGTCAGCCACCGGTTGGCGAGCGCCTCCGCCACCTTCGGTTCCCGCGACGCCCCGATGAGGCCGCCGACGAGATCGTCGAAGCGCGCGGTCTCGAAGGTGAATCGCCGGTAGTATTCCTTCAGGAACGCGAAATGGGCGTCGTCGCCGAGGTGGTCCCGCATGGCGTCGAAGAAGAGCGCGCCTTTGCCGTAGACGATGCCGGCGTACTCCATCATCCCGTTGAACTCGCTCGTCGCGAGGGCGACCGGGCGGTCTTTGGCGCCCGTGAGCCGGGCGAGCTGATAAGGCAACGCGACCTGCAGCGTCCGCTGCGTGTCTGCGACGGCCTTGCCGTGGACCCGCTCGAAGTGCAGGAGCGCACTGTGGTTGGCCAGCGCCTCGTCGATGAACGGGTGGCGCTTCGAGTCGCTCCCAACCGCGGCGTTCCACCACTCGTGAGCGACCTCGTGGGCGACCACGAACTCGAGGGTGTCCTTCAGATAGCCCGACGTCGCCATGGCTTGCGCGACCGGGTCGCCGCCATCCGGGAGGTCCGGGGCGTAGAACATGCTCCCGATGGTCACGAGGCCTGGGAACTCGACGCCGCCCGCGCCGCCGACGAGCGGGGCTTCGACGAGGTCGAGCTCGGTGAACGCGTAGGGGCCGAACTCGCGATTGAAGATACCCATCGCGTTCTCCGCGTGAGTGAGGACCGCCCTACCGGACCGCTCGTGCGCTTTGAGCGCCCACGAGCGGATGGTCACGCCGTCGACGACCGACCGGCGCTCGACGAAGTCGTGAGACGCCATCAGCGTGAACTCCCTCGCAGCTCCAGCGACGAACTGGAGGCGACGGCGCGAGTCGCCGAGTGACGCGGCGCTGTCCGCCGGGACCTCGACGCCTGTCGCAGCCACGGCCACACCTTTGTCGATGGTCAGGTTGACGACGTAGTTCGACGCGTCGAAGTAGCTGACGTCGCCTACGCCTCCGCCGGGCTCTACGTCCCAGCCGTTGTCGTCGTAGGCGGCCAGGATCGGGTACCAGAGCCCGAGGCTCACGATGCCGTCGCCCACCCCGAACACGCCATAGCCGCCGTGCTGCTCTCCCATGACGAGCTGCATGAGCTGCTGCATCGCCTGCTTGGCCATGTCGCCCGCGCCGGGCGCTTGCCTGTGGAGGAGGCCGCGGAAGTCGAAGGTGACTTCAGCCGTGGCGCCGGGTGCGAGCGGGGTGAGCAGAGATAGCCTCAGCCGGTCACCGAGGCTTCGTGCCGTCGCCGGCGTCCCGCCAACTCGTACGTCGTTTACAGCGAGGTGCTTCACGCCGTCGGGCGAGAGCTCGGCCGAGTTCGGGTAAAGGAGGAAGTTGAGCTCGGTGAGCGTGTCCTTCTCCCGATTGACGACGGTGAGCGCCATCTTCCCGCTGTAGGTGAACAGGTCGAGGTCGAGGTCGAGGTCGATGCGGTACAGCGGGGCCTGAGTAAGCGCCTCGAGCCGAGCCGCCGTCAGCACGGCTGGGGCTACGCTCTGCTTCAGAATGGCGGCGGCGTCCCACGTTTGACCCACGGGGGCGACTGCGCCGGGGCTGGCGACGCCGCCAAGAGCAGCGGCCGTTGCGGAAGCCGCTGGCGCGTCGTTCTGCGGCTTAGAACACCCGAGACCGAGTATAGACGCGGCAACGACGTACGTGCCCACCCGAGTGACGGAACTCCCGATCATGGCTACCTCCCGAAGGGCCGTACGCGAGGGACGACGGACCCCATGATGACGCCAGTCAACGTTGCTGGACGGATTGCCAGAACGAGCCAGCAGGCGCGACCATTCCACGCGACTCAATCCTGTGTCATGGTCGATTCATGGTCGACCTCTTTCGTTCGCCAGCCGCGACTCGCGCGACCTCTCTCGGGCGCTGGGCGCTCGTGGCCGCTCTCCCCCTCTCGATGGCTGCCTGGGGAGCGGGCGAGAGCGCAGCGCCTGCCGGGAGTGACAGCGCTGAGCTCGACGACTCGGGCGTCGCGATTGACGACGACGTGGCGCCAGTGAACGACACCGCCGAGGACAAACCTGATCTCGAGGGCTTGGACAGCGTCGAGCCAGACACCGAGATGCCGGACACGCGCGTACCTGCCGCACTCCAGGCCGTATACACCCTCGGAGAGAAGTCCTACCCCGAGAGCGTCGAGTTCGATCCTGCCACTCGCCGCTTCTTCACGGCGAGCCTCGAGCTCGGCAACGTCGTCGTGACCGACGGCGTCACGGGCGAGAGCGAGGAGTTCTTCGCGGGCAACGGCGAGCCCGGCTGGCTGGGCCTCGGCATGCAGGTCGATGCGGCACGCCGCCGACTCTGGGTTTGTGTCGCACGCGAAAAGACCATCGACTACGGGGAGGTGTGGCAGCTCGATCTCGACACGGGCACCCGCCTCGCTCGCCTGAACCTCGCCGAGACCGCCGACAAGGGCGCTTGCACCGACTTCGCGCTGGCGGACGACGGTGGCGTCTTCGTCACTGACCGCCAGCACGGCCGCATCTACCGCGTCAGTGGCGGGGAGACTCCAGCGGCCACCGTGGCAGTCGAGGACTCGGCGCTCGACCCGGTCGCGGTGGGGCAAAACGGCGTCGTGCTGAACCCGAACCAGAAGGTGCTGATCAGTGGGAAGTACTTGCCGGTACGGCTGATGCGCTCCGACCTGACGAATGCAGCCGCGCCCGTCGTCACCGAGCTCACACTCGACTTCAGCTTCCTCGCCGGTGGCGCTGACGACCTCGTGCTCCACGGCGAGAAGCTCTACGTCGTGGTCGAAGACCGCGTCGCTCAGATCACCTTTGCCGATGGAGACTGGACGGCCGCGTCCATCACGACGACCGTCCCCATCTGGGAGGAGGGTGCCGACCTCATCGGGGGCTTCTCCGGTATCGTCGTCGCGGAAGGGGCGCTCTACGCCTCACGTAGCGACGTGGTGCTCTGGGGCTTTGGGGCGGCCAGCGAACGACCGTTCGTCCTTCGACGTGTCGCGGGCATCGCGGGAGGACTCTGAGAGGGTCAGACAAAACTCCGATTGGCGTTCGCCGGCAATTTTCGAGCATCGAGTTGCTCTCGCGCCTAGAAGGGCTATGAGCCCGTCTTCGTCGCTCAATTACGCGCCTATCGGCGCCAACTCGTTTCCTAGAAAATTGCGCGGCGTACACTCAACCTCCATTTTGTCTGACCCTCTGAGCCCAGACGGCGCTAGAGCGTCTCTCGTAGGAAGTTCTCCATGGCCTGAAAGGCCCGAGTGGCGCTCTGAGGACGGAAGACCAAACCGTTATCTGCGTCGTTCGCTGCTGGGTTCGTGAAGGCGTGGCTCGTGCTCCCGTACGCGTGCAACTGCCAGTCGGCCTGGGCGGCGGTCAGCTCGTTCATGAAGGACACCATGAGCTCCGGCTTGGCCATCGGGTCATCGTAGCCATGGAGCGCCAGGATGCGCGCTGTGATCGGCCCTTGATGGCCCAGGTCCGGCGGGAAGAAGAGCCCGTGGAAGGCGACGACGGCCTTGACGCCAGGTGCGTTGGCGCGAGCCAAGTCGAGCGCGCAGAGGCCCCCGAAGCAGAAGCCGATGACGCCGACGCGGGCCGCGTCGGCTCCCTCGAGCTCACGCGCCGTCATCACCGCGGCCATGAGGCGCGTCCGGAGGGCTGCCCGGTCCTTGACCCACGGGGTCATGAGCGCCGAGCCCTCTTCGGCAGTCGAGCCGTGACGGCCCTTGCCGTAGACGTCGAGCGCCATGCCGATGTAGCCCAGGCCCGCCAGCATTTCGGCTTTCTCGCGTGCGAACGAGTCTTGGCCGTACCAGGCATGGGCCACGAGCACGACCGGCGTCGGCAGCGCGATCGGCGAGCTGGGGTAAGCGACGAACGCCTCGAGTTCCCTAGATCCGTCGGCGTAGGAGAAGCGATAGGTCTTGGCAGTGGTCATGGCGTCCGAGCTTAGCCGCAGAATCGCAGGGATCAAGGGGGCATCGCCCTGGATGGCGGATCATCTGGAATTGGCATTCAGTGACGCGAACTTGGAACCGATAGCTCCTCGCAGCGCCAACGAGTTCGTGTCCCGACGTTGGTCGCGCCACCCTTGGTCTTGGCCAAGACCGTCCAAGAGGTGGCCCATGTCCCCCGAAACGAGCCCCGTCATCGAAGCGCGGTGTCGTCAGTGAGCGCGCTCCATCTGCCCATGTGGCTCGACGCCACTGTCGAAGCGATACGCGACGTGGCGAAGAGCGCACTCTTCGTTGACGCGTCCGGCAAAGTCGAGCTGCAGTTCGAACACCCCACTCATCTCATGGGCTCGCTCATCTCTCTGCTCGGTGAAACGGACACCATCGAGATGGCGTTGAGCTACCCGCAGCCATCAGACGCGCAGGCGCTCGGCAAAGCGCTGCTCATGGACGAGGGCGAAGACGACCTCCCGAACGCGGATCTCGTCGATGCGCTCGGTGAGATCGCCAACATGGTCGGAGGTGGCATCAAGCGCCGCATGAACACGGCGAGCCCAGGCCTCCGGCTCGGCTTGCCACTTGCCGTCAATGGCCGGGTGGTGGTCAAGCGGGGCGGTGAACGCCTCACGGCGCTGCTCTCCATCGGTGAAAGTCAGGTCTTGCTTGTGCTTTGGCGCTACGCCCACTGAGTGGGTCGGACAAAATGGAGATTGAGCGATCGGCGCGCACGCCGGGGGTGTGGGGGGCGTCCCCCACCCGCAAGCGCATGCACTGCCGACGCAGCCGCCCTCTTGCTTCGACTGGGCGCCGATTGGCGCGTACTCGAGCGACGACGGCGGGCTGCATCGCCCGCCTTTGAGCGAGAGCAACTCGATGCTAGAAAATTGCCGGTGGACGCCAATCGGAGTTTTGTCCGACCCACTGAACTCCGGCCCTGAAGACCGGCCCTGAGCATCCACGCCACTCTCACGGTTCGAGCGGGATGGTGTACTCGAGCTGTACTTCGTAGCGGTCGCGCTCTCCTGTCGTCTCGGACGCGCTGCGGCGGGCGGCTTCGAGCAGCAGCCGGTCCAAGATTCGGTGGCGATAGCGCGCGTCGTAGCTGCGGTTGCCGGCCGTGTCCTGCCGGCCGACGAGGCCGAAGCGTATGCCGCGCCCGAGCTTCAGCACCGCTTCGACGCGCCCACCGCCGCCGAGCGTCGGCTCGACCGTGAGTTCGTCAACGAAGGGCGCTTGCACGAGGCTAGCCACGAGCGACGTCAGGTCGGCCGAGACGACCTCGAGCGAGCCTCCGGCGGCCCCTTCGTCGGCGATCTGCTGCTTCGTGCGGCCGAGCAGGATGAGGTACTGAATGTCGACCTCCGGCAGGCTCGGCTTGCTCGTGAAGGCGAGCTCGTAATCCGGGATCCGCCCCTTTACCTCGACCGCGATCGAGTAGTCCTCGAAGTCCTCCACCTCTCGGAAACGGTTGGTCTTTCGGACCTCGATGTTCGTCTCCGCGCGGACGCGGAGGACCGGGCGTGACGCCGAACCGTCGAACTCGAGCGACCCTTCCGTGACCTCGAACTCCCGGCGGAAGACGTTGTAGACGATGGTCCCGTCTACGACCTCGACGTTTCCGTTCACCGTTGGGGCTTGAAAGGTGCCGCCGAGACGCAGGTCGAAACGTGAGTCGAGGCTAGCCGAACCGACGCCGAAGTCTGCATCGACGAGGAAGTTGTTCGCTTTCACCACGACGTCGAGCCGCATCGCGTCGACGAGCGGCAGCAGCTTACCGATGTCCTTCGACGCCGCGTCCACTGTCCGTGGGCCGAACGCCTGCCCGATCGACTTGGCGAGCACCGCAAAGGTCCGGAAGTACTCACCCTCTGCGACGATGACGAGTCCACCCAAGCGAAGCGCGGCTGATGGCGGCCGTCGGAGGCTCCAGCGCTTTCGCTCGCTGTCGGTAGGCTGGTAGAGGTCGTCGAAACGCAGCGTCAGATCCGGGTCGAGGACCAGACGATACTCCTTCGGCACGAGGTAACCGATGTCCTGGCCCCGAACCGTCACCGAGCCAGAGGACGGCAACCAGTGCGCCAGCTTTCGCCGTTCGGGGAGCACCGGCAGGCTGGCGCTGCCGTCGAGCGTGAAGCTCCCTTCGTCGATGTTGCCCTCGAAGGGGGCCGACTCGTCTATTCGTAGGCTGATCGCGTCGGGCGACGTACTCGCGATACGAAGTGTCCCCTTGTCGATGGCGAGCTCTCGGCCGAGCCCGCGAGGGCGAACTGCGATCCCCTCGAGGCGAATGGCGCCGTTCACAGTCGGCGCCGAGAACGTGTTTCCGATGCGAATGTATCCAGAGGGTGAGCCGAGCGCCGCCGCGCCGTCGAGCTGCAACGGCAACAGGAGGCAGGAGTCGTCGAAAGGGCCGCCTCGCCCACTGGGATCGGCGGTGTGAGTGACGAGCCGACCCCGGGAGCCTGTGAGGCTACGCCGAAGCCCTGGGAGGGTGGACAGCTCGAGCGAGCCAGCGACGTCGAGGAGAACGGTGCCGGAGCCCACATTCAGGGTGCCGCACGCCGCCAGCGCGTATTGGCCGATGGCGAGTACGGCGCGCTCGAGCTCGACCACGCTCCCATCGTAGCGGGCCGACAGCGCACCGCGGTTCTCGATGCGCGTCGTGGCGTCGAGTCCCAGGATGAGGCCGCCGTTCGGCACGTCGATGGTGACGTGCAAAGGCGACCGCTCTGCGCTGCGGCGAGCATTGGTGGGTGGGGGGCTGTTTCCAGCGGCCAGGGCCTTCTCGCCGCTGGCTTCGACCTCCGGCTCACCGTCGCTCGCCTCTTGCTTCACCACGTCGCTGCTCGCCGAAAGCGACACGTTGACCGTCCCGCGGGCGAGTCGTGCGGAGGTGAGGGCCGAGAGCGACTTGCCGGCCAGCGCCTTGAGATCGAGCTCCTCGAGCCCGATGGTGAACGACGCCAGCTTCGGGAGCCCCGAATCGCCAATGACCACGGTGCCTTTCTCGAGGGAGAGGGTCGGGAAGAAGCTCGGGCTGCGCACGGAGACCCGTCGATCGCCGGGTTCGCGTTCGAGATCGAGCTGGGCGTCGCCGAGGACCACCTTCCCGACGACCACGTCGGAGGCAGTGACCGTGGCCAACACCTTCGGGTCGGTTCGAACTCCCGACACGGCGAGGGTCACCCCGATGATCCCTTCGACGCCGCCGGACTCTCCGGTCGCCAGGCGTTGGAGCTGAGGCAGAGTGAGCCCGGTGGCATTGGCGGTGAGGTCGAGGCGATCGGGGCCGGGCAAGTAGGTACCGCTGGCCTTCAATATGGCCCCGCCGCTCGCACGTAACTCCAGTTCCCGCAGGGTGAATCGCCGATCAGTGGCGTCTACGGCCACGCTGACGCGCTCGACGCGTTCACCGAAGAGAGAGACGTCACTCATGGACCCGCTCAGGCTTCCGCGGAGGTCCCGCCACGGGCGGGTGGCCCTTAGCGGGACGGTTATGCCCTCGAGCTCGAAGGTTGCGGGCGCGCCGGGCAGTCGCTGGTCGGGGGCGCCAACGCGTACAGCGAGGTCGCCGAGATCGCGGGTTGTCACGGACGCCCTTGGGATGGTGAGCGGCATCTCCGGGTGCAGCCAGATCCCGTCGGGTGCAAGCAGCGTGACGGTCGCGTCGCCCTCGATGGTAACCCATGGCGTCTTTACAGTGGCGCCACCAATGGCCAACGTCCCGCCGTCGAAGCTCAAGGTCGCAGAGGCCTCATCGAGGCGTTCGCCGAGAAGACGACCCCGCCCGAGTCGCGCCTCGGTGCGTATCATCGGCGTCGGGAGCCGACCCGTCACGTGGGTCTGTTGCAGCGACAGTTCGCCCTCGAGCAGTGGTGCTGGGCAACTCTCAGCCCGGCGCGCAGGGAGCATCGGGTGAGAGATGGGGGTAGACCGGCACTCTGGACTCTCGAACCCGAGCGTGGCGACGGGCAGGCGCAGACCACCGCCGAGATCGATTTGACCATCGCGACTCAGTTGCCCGTCGATGCGGGACCGGAGCTCGCCGACATGCAGTGCGAGCCCGCTGGTCGCGAAGCCGCTTCGGGTGAGCTCGATAGTACCAACGGCGAGCCAGCCACCCCCGAGACCGTACTGCGGGAGGAGGTCGACGTCCCCTGTGACGTCGACATCGAGCTCCCCACGCCAGCCGGCCTCCCCGGCGACGAGGCGGCCTCCGACGCGGCCGGAGAGCGCGCCGCTGACGTCGGAATGTGGGGCCAGAATTCCGAGCGAGTTCAAGGCGAGGAGCACATCATCCGAGCGCGTGTCTTCGAGAGTGAGCGACAGATCGAGAGTTCCCATGCCGGACCCACCGGAGCGCCAGGTCAGCTCGTTTGCGGCTAGCTCCGAGCCGAAGAGCGAGAGACCGCGAGGGATGATTCGGACACGGTCTCGGAACGGATCCGTCTCGAGAATCACGTCGACGGCCAAGGGGGCCAGTTCGAGGTCGCCGACCCGAAGTTCGGACGCCAGAAGCTCCCCCGTGAGGTGTGGAAACGCCGCTGGTCCTACCGCTCTCAGGGAGACCGATCCCGCGACGGACGCGCCGAAGAGTCCCTGAATGAGGGGCTCTCGACTCAATGCGGTCGTTAATGTGCAGTCGATCCACGCCGCGCGGCCGCTGGAGTCAACGTGACCCGCCAGTACGATCGGACTCTCAGAGACGACGGTACGACCCTCCGTGAGCTCGAAGCGGTAGGGAGACCACGTGGGGCGAGAGATGTGCAGGTCTCGCCATGGCAGGGAAAGGCCGGTGCCTGTTCCGTGGGCGCCCCCCCGCTGCCTCTGCGGGCCGACGTGTACTCGCCCCGAACGGGCGGTCGCAGACGGCCCACTCGCCCAGGTGCGTCCGTCGTCGACGATGACGGTGGCGCCAATGACCTCGATGCCTTCGCTGTGGACGAGGACCGGGGTGTTACGGTCCATGAAGACGCGGACCCGGCCGTCCCGAACCTGGGCATCGTAAATCTCGACGCGAGGCGCTTTGCCGAAGTCCCGGGCGGGCGAAGTACGGTCGTAGAACGCGGTCCCAATACCGGTCCAGTTGTCTTGGTCGACATCGACGAGGACGTTCGGGCCGTATGCATAGGCGTGGCTCAAGACCAGCTCGACCTGGTCGGTACCAACGGTCAGCGTCTTGACGGCCCACGCCGTCATGCGGACGATGTCGACCGTCGCGTCGGCGCCGACGACGTCAATCACGGCGACACCGAGGTCGTCCTCGACCGTCACCTCGGTCAACGTCACGTCCACGAGCATTGGTGAGACTTCGAGGCCCGTGCAGCGTACGGCGCCCGGGAACACGTCAGTGAGAGTCCGGGTCAGCAGGTCGCGGGCGACGTTGGTGTTCAGGAAGAAATAGAGGCAGAGGTAGAACGTGATGACGTAGAGGATGAAGCGGCTGACGAGGGTGTAAGCGACGCTGACGATCCCTGCGATGAGCCGGGCCAGCAGGCGCAGCAGCCTTCTGAGTCCTAGCGTCACGACGTGCGACGCCGCCGTGTGTCGAGCGGCCGGTTCACGGCGTGGCGGCGCCCGGCGAAGGTTCGGGAGCGGTGATGACCATTTCGGCGCCCTTGCGGGGATCGCCTTGGATGCGCCAGGTGCCCGTCATGAACTCTGGCAGGCTATCGAGGACGACTCCCCCGGGCAGGAGCACGCCGAAGGAGGAGCGTGGCACGCCCTGCACCTTGGCGGTGGCGTCGACACCGACCGAGACGCCCGTGAAGCCGAGGCTGACCTTGGCGACGCCGCGGACCGAGCCGGCTCCGTGGCCCTTCGCCGAGATCGATCCGATGTCCAACTTCATGGCGGAGAGACCGCCTTTCAGGCTCAGCTCCCGGACGGCCAGTGATTCGAGGTGGGTGTCGCCTCTCTCGACCGAGGCGACGTCGAACCCAGTCGCGCTGAAGTCGACCTGCGTGTTCAGTGGGTATGCCTGCATCCAACCGAGCGTGCTCGTAGGTGGCGTCTGAATGGGCGCAAGGAACGCCTTCGCCGTGAAGCCGTCCCAGCCGATGCGGCCGCGGGCCTTGCCCGAGGAGGTTTCCACCACGGTGCGAACCGGTTTGCCATCGATGTCTTGCACTCGCACCAGCCGATCGAAGCCGAGCCCGCCCGAGAACTCGAACGCCCCGCCCGAGAGGTCGACTACCCACGGGTCAGTGCGCAGGCCGGCTATCTCGCGCTCTCCGAGGACGAGCTTCGCGAGGGCGAGCGGGCCTAATTCGAAGCGCGTCTCCAGGTCCTTCCCCTTGACGCTTAGTGAGGCCGACTCGAGGCCGACGACCTTCCCGCCGGTCAGGGCCTCTGTGAAAGTGGCCGGCGCCTTGACGGCGACCTTCAGCGTCTGTTCGTTTGGACCCTTCTTCTGGAAGATGAGGCCCCCGAGCACGTCGACCGCCCAGCCGCCCGTGCCCGCGATCTGCAGGCCGGTATCGAAGCCGGAGCCCTCCCAGACGAAGTTCGTGAACGTCACCGCATCGAAGGGGAGCACCGTCTTCGCCGGGCCGAGCGGGAGGACGCCGGGCTCCTTCGTGAGCTCACTGACGGCGTTGGTCTTCAGCCCACGCGCCGCCTCGGTGAAGCGCGTTCCGCCGTCTGCAAGCCAGATCCCGCCGAGGGCACTGCCGAGTGACGGGACGTTGATGTGGAGCCCGCCGTTGTCGATTCGGACCGAGCCTCGTCCGTTGATGCCGTCGAAGAGAAAGCCGAACTTCGGCCACCCGAGGAAGAGGCGACCGTTCGTCAGCCGTATGTCTTGAAGGTCGAAGAGGACGTCGCTCTTCTTGGGTGGCGTGCGGTCGATGTCCATGGAGCGATTGCGAAAAGGGTCCACTAGCCCGAGGTAGCCGTGGAGGTTCCACTCGAGCCGGAGCATGAAGCCGTCTGCTTCGATGCGTTTCACCACGACCTTCGAACGAACGTCTTTGACCATGTCCGGGGGGGCTTCGAGCGACACGAAGATACGATCAGCCGTGAGCAGCGGCACGCCCGCGCGGTCGAGCATCGTCACGCCGTAGACGGTCGCGTCGTAGAGACCCGGCCCGAACTCGATGTGGTCGAAGGTGAAGACGCCGGGGCGGCCATCTTCGTCGAGCTGCTTCACGACCGCGCCCGCGAAGGCTTTGGAGTGCAGGGTGAACCACGTCGCCAACAGTGAGCCGGCGATGGTGGCGACCACGAGGAGAACGCTGAGGAGCACTCGGTTGGCGGGACGGGGCGAGATCATCGGATTCGGCTCCGGCTTTCGTTTAGGAAGTCCTTGATCTCTTTGTAATACTTTACCGGCTGACGCGCGACGCTGAGGTGGTCGTCCCCGGGGAAATGACACCAGCGGGCCCGTGGGCAGCGGCTGTCCATCACGCGGTCCCAGAACGAGTCGAACATGGCCTCGGGCCACTGCGTGTCGCGTTCGGCCGACAGGATGAGGAGGTCCGCCCAGAGCGCGTCTGGGTTCTCAGCGATCGCCTTACCGATGTCATAGCGCCTCGCACACTCGATGACGGACCAGAAGTGGTCGAGGGTGCTGGCTCGAGGCAGGTTCCACACCGCTCGAAGCTCGTCTTTGTGTTTCCACGTCTCCCGCCACAGCTCGGACGGCGGGGCCTGCCCCACGGCTTTCATGACGTTGCCAAGGCGCCGCCGCGTGCCGGTCCCGACGTGGGTGACGTGGTGGGACAGCCAGGTCGCGAGCGGCCCGACGAGCGGCGCGTCGCTGCGGATACGGTAGTAGGGTAGGGGGGACTCGTGGGCTGCGCAGATCATGACGAGCGTCACGCGCTCGACTGTAGGCACGAGCGCCTGAAGCTGCTCTTTCCGGGTGTGGATGAGGAAGTCGGCGCTCACCATGCCGCCGAAGCTGTGACCCACGAAGACGAGGTGACGGGGCGGGTTCGGGTGGCTCGAGACGGCGCGAGGCGCGAGCCCCGCCGTGAGCCCGTCGCCGATGAGCTCGCGAAAACGGGCGAAGGGATCGGCCTCGATCACATCGGGCTCCGCGAGCTTCAAGTCTCGGAAGTCAAACGCGATCTGAGGGAGTGTGCGGTCAGGCGGGAAGATGGTCGGGTCCGCGGTCGTGCCGGCGATATGGATCAGCCACACCCCG
Organism: Pseudomonadota bacterium; assembly: GCA_947498315.1. GTDB lineage: Bacteria > Myxococcota_A > UBA9042 > SXOO01. The sequence continues at coordinate 24,372 of CANMLD010000018.1, forward strand.
TCGTAGGTCATCTCGTCGACCGTCACGCGGGCGTTATGTGCGAGTGGGATGACGTGGGGGTCCGGCGGCGGCCCGAGCCCACGCGACCGACGCTTCGGCGGGAGGGTCTGGCGGGCGAGGTGAGCGGCGGACATGAGGGGTCAGACTAGCCGTACAGGCCTGTCGTGTCACCCCGCGAACAGGGCACGGACTGGGATCACCACGTCGGGAAACGCGAGGGGGCTCACCAAATCAGTAACCGTGGCGGTCGCTTGCGAGGTGTAGTCCTCGCCGTCCGGGCCGCGATAGACATAGACGCAGCGACGCTCGGTCGAGACGACCCAATATTCGGGAACACGGGCCGCCGCGTAGGCTCGGAGCTTCGGGCCTCGGTCGTAGCCGAGGCTCGACTCCGCGACTTCGATGAGTAGGAAGGCGCTCGATGGGTGCTCAGTGCCGCTCGCGGCGGGGTCGATGAGCGCCACGTCTGGCTCCGGCTCGGATCGGTCAGAGAGCGCGAATGGGAGCTGAATGAGGACGTCGGCTCGACCAAGAAGTGCGGCAGGAAGGAGCCGAATCAAGATTCGGATCGCGTAGGCATGAGGCTCGTGCGAGGGAGACATCTCGATTAGCTCTCCTTCGAGCAACTCCAGTTTTTGGCCTTCGAAGACGCCGAGCGCGACTAAGTGGTCGTACTCAGAGCGGAAGAGCCCACGCCTCCGCCAAGGGGGATTGCCAGGGACGAGTTCGGACGCCGTCAGCATCGCATCACGATATAGGACCGGGGCTGAGGTGTCGACGCAGGATGACGGTCATGACAGGCTGATGGCTCCCCACGCAACGCGAGCCCATCCATGATCCGACTTTACTGGGACTTCTTCGGACCCGTTGCCGAGAAGCTGGCGACCCACCAGCTCGAACACCTCGGCCAGTTCCTCGAGCGCGAGAAGCGCCCTGCGCATGGCTCGGGTGTCGAGAGCCGCGGCGCCCTGCACTCGGCGGCGTGGGTCGACCTCGATGAAGCCGATGCGGAGCCGGTGGCGGCGACCTTGCGGGTCAAGCGGCGCGAGTTGCGCTAGTATCACGTAGCAGAGGTCAACGAAGGATCTCGGTCTCGCCTATCCAGGATTCTCCGTCGAGCGCCAGCGCCGAACCGAACTGGAAGCGCCCACTAATCCTAGAACTGCGGCGGTACAGAGGCAGCCCATGTCCTCGCCTCCCCTCAAACATGACCATGACGAACTGGTTGTGCGGTGCGCCACGCTACCGCAATTCTAGGTCCACGCCTTGAGCACTTCGTTCAGCATGGGCAACCCATCGAGCACGGCTTGGTAGCGGTTATACGGGCCGAAGTGGAGCGTCAGATTGGATGACGTGTCCCTTCCGCCGTGGACGACGGCGACCCAGTGGTGCAGTTTCAGTCGATGTGGGGTGTTGCACCGCACCCCATCGGGCGCCGACGTACATCGGCCCTCGTCTCGGTCGTAGACCTCTCGGCGGAGCTTACTTGGGACGGGCGTTCGTCCTACGGATGGTGCCGACGCCTTACATCGTGCTGTCGCGTGGTCCCACTGAGTGGGTCAGACAAAACTCCGATTAGCGTCCGCCGGCAATTTTCGAGCACCGAGTTGCTCTCGCTCCTAGAAGGGCTAGGAGCCCGTCTTCGTCGCTCAAGTACGCGCCTATCGGCGCCAGCTCTCTGCGCCGAAAATCGCGCGGCGTACACTCAATCTCCATTTTGTCTGACCCACTGAACGACTCAGCAGGGCGAACTCTCGAGACTCGACTCCATCGACGGGCCCAACAGCCCTTTGTTTGGTGCCGAGTTTAGTCATGAGAAGCCGTGCCTACTCGATGACACCGAAGCTGGCAGCGCTGCTGTCGAACTCGTGCGTCATGTAGATCCAGGCGCGCCAGCCGTCGACCGAGAAGACCGACAGGTCGTGCGCGTCGATGTTGAATCCGGGTCGGTCGACGGCCGTGATGAGCATCGACTTGGGTCCAGCCGAGACGATCTCGACCCCTGCGAGCGTGTTCACGTCGGGGAGGCGCGTCTCGCGGATCGAGCCCGGTGCCATGATCGACCAGATCGCTCCGGCCGCGCCGTAGATTCTCAGGTTGTAGAAGGCAGGCGAGCGAAGGTCTTCCCGCCAGGCGAGTCGGTAGTCGGTCCATGGACCGTAGAGCGCGGGTTCGATGAAGCTCGGGAAGCCGAGGAAGGGCCCCGCGAAGACCGCCGGCATGCCGAGCGCAACAGCGTATCCGTCGGGGGTTCGGGCCAGGGTACGAAGGCCGACCTCCACGTCGTCCGTCGAGACCGTCTCCCAGCCGCTGCCATCGAAATGGACCAGAGTGCCGCGGTCGCCGGCGGCCCAGAGGTCATCGCGTGCCCTCAGGTCGATGGCGTGAAGTGCAACGTCCATCCCGGTCCATTCCACCGAGGCCGCGCCGAGCGGGTCGATGATGAGCGCCATGCCGGCATCACCGACCGCGGCGACGAACCCATCAGCGGTCCCAGCGACGGCGCGTAGCGACTCGTAGAGCGGCACCGACACGGCGCTCCAGTCTCCCCCGCTGCTGCGCTTCAGCACCGCGCCGTAGTCTCCGACTGCCCACGTTTGCTGGCCAACTCGCGCCACCGCACGCAGCGACTTCGGAGGCCCGAACGCGATCGCCTTCCAGCCACTGCCGAGCGCCGCTGTCTCGCTCCCGACCTGACGCTCCCAGATCGCGTACTCCCCCACAGCGACGAGCGACGCGGGCCCGAGCGCAGCCACACCCCGGAGGCTCGGTTTACTTGCAATGGACGCCGTCTCCCACGCGCCATCGAAGCGCAACACCCGGCCTGCATCGCCTACGAACACCACGCCACCGGCGAGGTCTGGGGTTGCGCCCCGAAGCGCGGGTCCTTGCGTGATCGGCTGCGCTGACCAGCGAGTGCCGTCCCAGGCGATGACAGCGCCCTCTTCGGTGCCCGCCAAGATGGCGCCGTCCGCTGTGAGCGCCGAAGACAGCACCGTGCCAGGGTGGCCTAGCTTCGCGGGCTCGAACCCGGCCCCGTCGTCGACGAGCGCCGCGCCGAGGTCGAGCGTCTTCACCTTCGTACGCAGCACGTCCGCCGTAGGGAGGCCGCCGTTACCATCGGGCGTCGAGGCCGACGCGTGAAAGACGTACTCACTCCCGAGGAGCTCGGGCGAGAGCGTCGACGGGAGCGGACCGATCCGCGCCGTCGCTTCGCCCGGGACGAGGTCCTTCGACGCGATCGGGATGACGCCATCACTGCCGAGGTCGATGTGTGCCCGCAGCACCGCCGTGGTCGGGCCCGACGGCGCCAGCGGGGGCACTCCGAAGGTGACGTTCACGGACTGTTCGAGCGGCTTATCGAGGACTACGACCACGTCCGTCGGCGGATTTGGGTTCGGCGCGCCATCGACGTTCCCCGGGAGTACGTTCACGTGGCGAGTCACGCCGAGCAGCACAGGCCGGAAGCGAGCGCTGGCCGCCCTGTAGCCGCCAGCGAGGCAGTAGACGGCGACCTCGCCGAGCCGCGTGCCATCGAGTGTGAATGTGCGGTCCCCTGACGACAAGTCGATGATGGCCTCGCCCCCCGCGGTAGGTGGGAAGGCCAGGACCGAGTTGTTGGTCACGAAGCACTCCGCTCGTGGCTCTCCTGGATTGGGGATACAGCGCCCGGGAGCGGCCGGAGAGGTGGTTCGGCAGAGGAAGTCCTGTGATTCACCGGACACCGAAGACGCCACGATGCAGTCACTGTCGACCACACAGTCGGCTGAACAAAAGGACCGGGCGCCGCTCACTCGCGTGCAGTAGGGGGCCTCACCGCCGCAGTCGGCGTCGGAGTCGCACCACTCGCAGAAGCCAGCCCGCCGACCCGCGATCTCGTCACACGGCCACGGCGGCAGCGACAAGTACTTGCCCACGCCCTCCAGCGTGCCGTGGATGGTGCCGGGGAGCAGCGGCGGTGGTGGGGTGCCGTTGCCCGGCTGGCTCGGGCCGTTGATGGCCAATGTCGCGTTCTCTGCATCGAAGGCGAGGATGCTCGCGACCGAGTAACCGGGTTTGGTCGCCGTGACGTCGAGACGCCCTTCGAGGAGCTCGTCGCTCAGCGTGATCTGCCCGCGGTCGTCGGTATAGCCCATCGCGCGGGGCGGGATCGCGTTGCCGATGACGACCATCGCCTCCTCGACCGGTGCGCCGCTGCCATTCTGCAGAACCGTGACGTTCAAAGAGCCGTCGATGGGTTCACCCCACGTCCCGCCGTACGCGTTCTTCGGATCGAAGTAGGAGAAATAGCTGTACAGCGTATTGCCATAGATCGCGCTTCGGAACTCCACGTCCACGAGGCCGGGCTCGACGGCCCGCGGCGGCCGGACGATGACCTCCGTCGGCGAGCGCCACGTGATGGAGGTCGCCTCCATACCGCCAAAGCGGACGCTGAGATCTCGCGGGAGATCGACTCCGTAGACGCGAACCCAGGTGTTGCCAGCGATGGCGCCCCGTGGTGGGTCGATGGTGTGGACCGCGGTCCCGCCTGCGATGAAGGTGTAGGCGTTCACGAGACGCGCATCCCCGCCGGCCGTATTGGCGACGACGTCGGCGAGCCCAGGGCTGCCGGGCGGCGCGGTCGCCGAGAGCGTGTCGCCGTCAATGACGACGTCCGTGGCGGGAAGGCCCCCCACACGGAGCTCGTAGAGCGTCTCGGCCGTAATACCGCGCACTGTAACGGAGATGCGGTTCCCGCCAGCGCGGGGGCCTTCGCTCGGCGCGAGCCCCGATAGGCCCGGGGTGGCGACGTAGCGATAGGCGGCGGTGCCGGCCAAGGTTGCTCCGGCGACCTTCACGCGGACGTCGACCTCCTCGCCGGCGGTTCCGGGGGGAGTCAAGACGCGAAGTGTGCTCGTGTCCTGCGCTAGGACCGCCGCCGCCGTACCGCCTATCGTCACGGTGACCGACCCTGGGGGCGGATCACCCAGCGTCGAGACCGCTATCGAGAGCTCCGCACCGCCAGCCGCGTCGCCTTCGGTGGGGAAGAGCCCGAGCACGCGCGGCGGCCCCCCGGCGGCATCGTCCCAGTAGTGAAAAGCCCCAGCCATCCGAATGCGACCGCCCCGGGTCACGAGGTCGAGGTCGGCTGGACCGACGGCCGCGCCAGGCGGGATCCTCAACACGAGCCGAGAACCGTCCGGTGCGCTCGCGAGCGTCGCCGCCGGCTTGCCAGCGATGGCGAGCAGGGGCGCTTGCGCATCGCCTTGAGCCTCGTCCGGGACGAGGCCAAGACCGACGAGAGTCAGGGTCCCACCGCCCGAGAGGTCCGCACCCATCGGTGCGAAGCCCGAGATGGCAGGGCGCGCGGTATAGACGAAGCCCTTCGGGAGCTCGCCGACGCCAAAGGGCGTGACGACGTGGACGTCGACGCGGCCGCCCGCGGGGCCTAGGGCCGACGTCGACGTGCGCGCTGGGACTGTACAGAGGGCCTCCGTGTCGCTCAGGAGCTCGACGCCGACGGCCTCTCTGCCGCCGAAGAGGAAGGCGCTGGCATAGCGAAACCCACGGCCGCGCACGGTTACGGGCACACCACCATCGGCGGGCGCGGTCGCGGGCGACACCGAGTCGATCTCCACGTCGTCGGCGTAGGCGAAGCCAGGTTCGAGGGTCGCTTGGGTGCCGTCGATGTTCACGACGCGCACGGCGACGAGTCCGGGCGGGTGCGGCGGGCTCATGGCATAGATGAGGCCGGGGCCCGAGACGGTCACGTTCGGCGATTCGCTCCCGCCGAAGAAGACGCGCGAGTCTTCGCGGAAGCCGCCACCGCGGATCTCGACGAGGTCAAAGCCTTTGGTCACGCCGACGTCGGGCGCGACGTCGACGATGCGGAAGCCGATGACTGGGGGTGTGTCGATGGGCGGCGGCGGCGGGACGTGTGTGTCCGGCTCTTCGGGTGGCAGGAAATCTTTTGGATCCGGGATGTTACAGGCAAAGGCGCTCGTCACCACCCACAGAGCGGCCAGAACTCGACGGGGACCGTGTACGGGAAGTCGGCGCGTTCCGAACAAGTTCAGCCATCCTCGGCGAAAGGCCGGCGCCGCCGCGCTCCCGTCACCCGTGATTCGGAAGCCTACGGGTCAGGGGACAGTGCGTCAAAGCCTCGTGGACCCGCTACACCTGCAGCCGCATGATCTCTTGGTAGGCCTCGATCGCCTTCCTACCCATCGTGGTCATGAGGCGGAACGAAGTGTCGGCTTTGGTCATCGCGAGCATGACTTCGTGAACGGCGATCTCCTCGCCGCGCACGAAGGCCTGCGCCGACGCGTCGCCGCGCTCCATGTCGGCGTTGACCGCGTCGATGCCTTTCTGCGCCATGCCGCCGAGCGAATCGAGCGGGTTTTGGAACGCGGCGCCGCTGGGTCCCCCAATGATGCCGTTCGCATCGACTTGAAACGGCGAGGAGGTGCCGCTGGGCCCGCTCACCATCGCGTCGTTCATCGCTGCGCCGAAGCTGCCCGGGACGTAGGGAGTGACGCCGCCGCTTTGGAAGGCTTGCAATTCCGGCGACAGGGCGCTCGGCCCGCGCAGCTCCCGCGGGTAGTTCGGTGCGTTCGGATCGACGATGTGGACGCCGCTGCCGATCCCGCCGCTGGCCATCCCCCCAAAAACGCCGTTCATCGACCGATCTCCATGGATTTATTGACCATCTGCTTGAGCGCCTCGAAGGCCGTGACGTTCGATTCAAAGGAGCGCGCCGCACCCATGATGTCGACCATCTCGTCGACCACGTTCACGTTGGGCTTTGTGACCATGCCGTCGGCATTCGCGTCGGGGTGGCCGGGATCGTAGACCATCGGCAGCGGGCTCTGGTCCTCCTGGACCTTCGCGACCTTCACCCCCTGCAGGGTGGACTCGAAGTCCGAAGCGTCTTCGGCGGGCTCCCCGCTTCGTCCAACCGGCGTGGCCTGAAAGACGACCTCTTGCCGGCGATAGGCGCCACCTGCCGCCGTGCGCGTCGTCTCGGCGTTCGCGAGGTTCGCGCTGGCCGTCTGCAGCCGGATCCGCTGAGCCGCCATCCCCTGTCCGAGCACTTCCATCGCCTTCAACATCTCGTCCTCCTCCTCGCCGCTTCAACGGCGACGAACTTCAGGCTCTCGGTCACGCGGCGTCGCTCCCGGTAATGGCGTACCGCAAGAGCCCCATCTTCCGGCGCACGGTCTCGAGGGCGACACCGAAGCGCTGCAGGTTCTCAGCGGACTTGCCTATCTCGGCATCCCGATCGACGGCGTTGCCATCGAGCGTATCGGAGGGCCCCTCCACCTCGGTCACGTCGCCATTGGAGTCGATGAGCTCGGCCGTCTTCACGCTCGAAAGGGCCTCGACGTCGGTGGCGTTCTTCAGGAAACCCTCGAAGCCGAGGTCACTCGAGCGGAAGTGCGGCGTGTCTGCGTTCGCGATGTTCGAGGTCAGGAGGTCCTGCCGCTTCGAACGCAGCGTGAGGCTCGCCTCGAGCATCCGCGTCGTGTTGTCGTATTGAATCACGAGAGGCCTCCCTCGCCCGCCAAGATCGGGCCGACGCTCGAGCGACGACGACCATTGACTATCGTCGCCACGTCGTCGTCCGCTTGACTCGCGCTCGGCACGGTCATCCACAGTGGGCTCGGCCTCCCCGAGCGATGCTCAGGAGGCGCCATCCAGATGGGGAAGCCCGTCAGCCGATGAAAGAGATCCGCTCGGAAGGCGCCGCGTGCGACCAAGCGCCCGAGGTCCTTCGAGGTCGTCGACACGACGCGCAGATCCACCACGGTGCCGAGCACGGCGCCCTCTCGGTAGACGACTCGGGTGTCGAGGACACGAAGCACGGCGCTCTGGAGGGGCAACGAGAGCGCGTCGATGTTCTCGAGTACCAGGGTGCCGCCGCTCACCCGCTCGAGTGCGCCGGCCGTGCTAGTACGCGCTGGCTCTGCGTCGTCGTCAGCGAAGTAACGCGCCTCGCCGAACAGCGCGACCGGCAGGCCCGCTAGCTGGGCGGCGTCAACCACCACGCACGGCCGCCGGCGTCGTGTCGAGTCCCGATGGATCGTGGTCGCCACCTCCCGAAGCAGGGTCGGGACGTCGCCGATCAGCAACACCGGCATGTCCGTGATGGCGGCACTGGCCGCCAGATCGAGAGCGATGTCGAGCTCACTTTGGCATGGCGAGAGCGCACGAGCGGGGCGGGTTGTCATGGGGCCTCCTCCTGCCCCATCTGGCCCTCGAGGCCGAGGGGGGCGACTGCAGCGACGGTTGTGGCGCTGTCGAGATTCTGGAGCGTCGACGGGAACTTGAGGGCGGATCGACTCGAATGGTCGGGCATATCCTTGGCGGGCGGCATCCGGCGGTCGAGCCAGAATCGGGCTTGGGTGCGGACCGTCGTCAGCAGTTCGTCGAGAGCCGGGTCGGCCAGCTCCGACCACGCGTAGGCCTGCGCTGCTTCGACGAGCACGAGGGCTTCGAGCCCCCGCCCGATGTCGAGCAGGCAACTGCTGGTGAGCAGCAGGTCTTCGGCCGGGGTGAGCTCGAGTGAGGCGCATCGCGTGAGGAGCGCCTCGCAGTCGCCGGCGGCGGCAGCCAGATCCCGGGCGATCAGGCTCGCGAGGTCCGCTGTCGAGACGGAGGAGGCGTGCGGCTCGACGAAGGCACGGGCCGTCGGGATCCCTTCAGCCGTGAGGGCGCGAGTGGCTGCCCCCGCTGCGATCTCACCCGGCGTTGGCGCGCTCAGAGCCTCGAGTGGCTGTACGGGGGCCTTTTTGGGTGCCTTCGCGTTCAAAGGCGCCATCTCGGCGACAGCCTTGGCCATGCTCCGATCCCCTCGGTGCCCGACCGCGAGGGCCGCTCGAATCCGCTTCACTTCGCGCCGGCGTCTTGGGAAGTTCTCGTCGACGTAATGAAGCGTCACTTCGGCACGGTGCGCGTCGCCGCCTTCGGCATAGGTCTCCGCGAGCGACAGCATCAGGGCCCCTTCCGAGAGCGCGCCCTCGCTTGCCAGGCCCAGTACGGCCCAGGCGCCTGCGGCGACGCCGTCGACCCCGTTCGTCTCCCCCCCGGTCCCCGCGGCCCCAGTCGTCGCGCCCCCAGTCGCATTCGCGCTCGCGACCTGGATGAGCGCCAGGTAGACCCGCGTCGCTCGCTGCCACAGGCCGGCCTCGCGGAGCGCTCGCGCGCCGACCTGGTCGATGCGGGTTGCGCGCCGGCCAATGCGCCCGGGGAGGGCCATGTAGACCCGCGCTGCGTCCAGCCAACGGCCGGCCCGAGCTTCGGCGAAGAGCAAGCGCGTGCGGAGGCGTTTCGAGAGCTCGGCTGTCTCTGCGAGCGGCGACTCACTGCGCTCGGCCTTCAGCTTCTCGAAGGTCGCGAGCGCCTCGGCGAGCTCGCCGCGGTAGTAATGGACACGGCCCTTTCGGAAGCGTGCTTCGTCTGAGACAAGGCCCACGAAGCTGGTGATGGCGCTGTCATAGATGGCCAAGACGTCGGCGGGTCGCGGGCCTCCGTCGGTCCCGCCTAGCACGAAGCCTTGGTACTCGGCGGAGCGCATCCCGGCGAGCGCCAGGACAGACGCCTCAGCGCCCGCGAGCTGGTCGAGGAGGACCACCGCCTCGCCGTCCGCGCCCCGGAGCGAGAGGCAGTCGGCAAAGCGAATCGCGGCGAGGTCTCGCACGTTGCTGGCGACGCCGGCTTCACCCGACTCGTCCATCGCGCTCGCGGCCAGCAACCGGAAGGCTGCGCACGCCACTGCCACATCGCCGTCCTCGAGGCGGCGCTCGGCCGCAGCGAGGCGCGGGAGGCCCGCCTCCGCCTCGTCAAGCAGCTCCGTATACGGCGCGAAGGGCACTTGCAGTAGAGCGGGGTCGTTCGAAAGCAGGCGGCGGTCGGCCACTCGAAGCACCCACCGGTTCGGATTGCGTTTGACGTAAGAGTCGATGTCGATGCCCGTCGGGCCGAGGTGGGCGACGATCCCGACCAGCTTCGGTCCCGCCGCCGACCGTTGCCGAGTCGCCTTCTTCTTCACGTCCAAGTCGTCGCTTTCGTAGAGCGGCTCGAACTCACGGAAGAAACGCTGCTTCTTTTCGCTGCCGAGCTGGACCTCGACGAGGCCGCGCCAGGTCTCAGGGATCGCGTCGAAGCGGATGGTGATGGTCCCTGCGAGGTCATCCACCTCGGCCCTCGGCCCCACGAAGCCGCGGCTCCGCTCGAAGACGAGGTAGGCCATCTCGCCGAAGCGCGAGAGGGGGACCTCGCGCGCGGCGGGCAGCTCGGGGACCGTTCGGGGTGCGCCGCGGCGTGTAGCTTCAGGCTGGGCCGCGTCCGGGTCAGCCGCGTCCGGGTCAGCCGCGTCCGGGTCAGCCGCATCCGGGTCAGCCGCTTCCGGGTCAGCCGCCTCCGGGTCAGCCGCATCCGGGTCGGCCGCGTCTCTACGAGCCTTTGCACGGGCTTGGAGGGCCGACGGCTTCGGCTCCTTGCCAGCCAGAGGCGGGTCACTCTTGAGGTCGGTTGTGAAGCGGTCCAGCGCGTCGGACGACCGCTCTCTTGGGGTGGTCGGCTCGTCAGCGTGGTTGGCGGGCTGTTCGGGCGGCGCGGCCGTCGCGGTCCGGGTGAGTCCCGTGATGGCCAGTACGGTCAGGGCCAGTACGGTCAGGGCTAGTACGGTCGGTGCCAGTAGGGTCAGCGACGGTACCGCGGGTCTTGTTCTCGTCATCGTCAATCCCCTGGCGGCACCACCGTGGATGAGGGGGTGCCACCAAAGAGCGAAGCACCCATCGTGCCAGCCGCGGGAGCGGGGCGACGCCGGCGGCCTGAAGTCGAAAGTGACGTAAGGACGGATAGTTAGAGCGGAGGGCGGGGCAGGGCGAGGCCATCCCGCTCGACGGGGCGCTGACGGGGCCGTCAGTGGCTTGACGCCCGTTGTTCGGCGATTAGCCCGGGTTGAACACGAAGGGCCACTGCACGATGCAGACGCCGCCTTCGGGCTTGTGGAACGTGAAGCGGCGCACCACGCCGAGCAGGCAGTTACCGACGGCGGGGTCGGGCACGGTGCCGCTCGAGATGGTCGGCGAGCTGACCCTGCCGTCCACGCCGATGGTCCAACGGGCGGTGAGCTTGCCGGCGAGCTTGTCGTTCACCTGGAGGCGCGCCTCGTAGCAGCCCCGGATCGCGCTCGCTCGTGAGCGGACCACCGACGAGATGTTCTCCTTCTTGCAGAACCCGGCGGTCTGACCCCCACCGATGGACAAGCCTCCGATACGCTTTGCTTTCTTGGGGCTGAGTCCGACGCCGGTCTCGAGGCCGGTGCCGCCACGGTCGATGTTCCCGAGGCCGTGGATGCGTCCATAGGGCCCCTCGCCGCCACCGCCCGTGCCGGTGTTCTTGAAGCCCATCCCATTGGTCCCACCGCCTGCCACGTAGATGCCATCATCGACACCGGCCATAGCGACAGCGATCTTGCTCGTGATCGACTCCGGGTTGTTCGCGATGATGTTGCTCAGGGCTACCATGTTCTGAAGGTTCGGCGACTTTAGGATGTTGACGAGACCGACGTCGCTGCTCTTCGTCTTCGGTACCATCGGAGCTTCGTTCTTCGGGACCCGCGCCACGATGGTGTCGGGCAGCGCTGGATCGCCGAACTTGCCTTCGTCATCTGGCGCCGCCTGCGACGAGTCATCGGGCTCGAGCACGGTCTCCTCGGGTTCCTCCTTGTCTTCCACCTCGGCGACGAACGCGAGCGCTGTCGCGTCGACGAGCACCGCGCGCTTGTCCTGCTTGCGGAACTCGTAGTCGCCGTAGCTCGGATCGAAGGTCCAGCAGAGGTACGACGCGAAGCCCAGCAGGACGACGACGGCCATGGCCGCCGAGGTGCCGAGCCAGGTGTCGAAGCCGAAGCGGCCGGTCGCGGGCATCGCGCCCGGATGGACGAACTGAAAGACGATGGAGACGTCGCCGAAGTCGAGTTTGCCCCAGTCGTCGCCGCCAACGCGGAGGTGGCGCACGTCGCCGGAGGTGGCGCCGGTCGCTGCGGTCCACGCATCCGTCGCGGAGAGCGTCTGGCCGCCGAGGTTCAGCGTGCCGGAGAAGCCCGGGAGTAGCGCCAGCTCATAGCTTCCGACGCCCCGGCCGAGGGAGCGGTCGAAGCGCGCTTCGAAGAGGGCGTGGTCGTTCGGCCCTGCGCCGCTGGGGAGAGCGAAGGCCCGCTTCTCGCGGCGAATCGACGCGACGTCGGTGCCCACGCGAACGTCTTCCGGTTCGGCCAGCAGATTCTGGTGAACGACGGAGCCATTCCAGAGCTGAGAGACGCGGAGATAGCGGTGACGACGGCGGTAGCTGTCCGCGCCAGCGAGCTGAGCGAGCGCGGACAAGCCCACAATGAGGGCGCCGGCTGCCGTCAGCCAGAAGCCCGGGGCGGTGCTCGGGCGCGAGTCGCCCAGCCGAGCGAAGGCCTCGGCCGAGATGGCGCCCGCTCCGACCTCGGGCAGATGCAGCCACGACATCGCGAGCGCCGTGAACGCCGCGAGGCTCGCGAGGACGGCGACGCCCGCGAGACGCCGCTTGCGCAGCACGAACGCGAGCACGCTCGCAGCCGCGCCGATTGCCGCCGCGCCGTAGACCAGCGGGGCGGTGGTGAGAGCGGCCCCGGAGACGGGCCCTCCCAGAATGGACGAATCGAACCAAGGCGCCGCGACTACTCCGACCGCAACACCGATGGCCCCAGAAACAGCAAAGAACAGCATTCGCATTGGCCTT
>CANMLD010000019.1 GCA_947498315.1 Pseudomonadota bacterium
GACCCACCGAAACGGGGTTACCCGCACCGTGACTTTCCGCCGTGACGAGGCTTGCGGCGAGCTCACGAGCTTCGGCTGAGCGCCGATAGGCGCGTACTCGAGCGACGAAGGCGGGCTGCATCGCCCGCCCTTGGGCGAGATCAACTCGATGCTAGAAAATTGCCGGTGGACGCCAATCTGAGTTTTGTCCGACACACTGCGCCCGGGCGTCTCTATTCCATCTTCTTCGAAGATGGACACGCTGCCGCAACGCCGGGCCACTTCTTTTCGAAGCTAGACTCGGGTAGAAGACGGAGATGCGTTTCGCCTTCAAGTCGCTGCTCGTCCTTGTGCTCGCCTGTGCCGAGCCGGAGACCTTCGATCCCGACGTCTCGTCGGCCTACAAGAGTCTGGTCGACGCCGTCCGCGCCAAGGATGGAACCAAGCTCTGGGAGATGACGCCCGACTCTGCGCGGAAGACTCTGAAGGAGCTCTATCTGGAAATCAGCGACGTCGTCTCGGCTGCGAGTGCGGGATACCCGGAAGTAGACCGGGTTTCAGCCCTCGCGAGCCTCGGAGCGAGCCTCGTCGAGGGCGCCCGTGACGAACGTGACTTCTTCCTGGCGCTCCTCGACTTCGGTCGGGTGAAGTTCGATGCGGCTGCCGACGCCGGAATGGCAGTCGAGTCGCTCACCGTGCAAGGAGATGAGGCCAGCCTTACCACTCGCGCCGGGGAAGTCTTCCGCTTCGTGAAGGAAGGTGGCGTTTGGAAATCGACTGCCATTCAAGTCCAGTTGGACCTCAATCCGACCTTCAAACGCCTTCGAGCTAACCTCGCCGTCGCCCGCTCCAACCTCGCGAGCTGGGACAAGGCAGCTCAAGAGACGACGGACCGCAGCAAGCCCGAAGGTGCATTCAATGTGTTCTTCGAGTCGGTCAAACGTGGTGCGCGAGTCATGGTCTACGAGCTCCTCAGCCCGGCGTCTCGGGAGCCCATCAAGAAGGCGGTCGTGTCCCTGAAGGAGTACCAAGCGGCGCTCGAGAAGCGCTTTCCAGCGCTCCCGGCGAGGCAAGCACTCCTCGCGGAACGTAAGTTCGCGTGGACTGAGCGGGTCGGCGATGAGAAGGCGTTCTTCGCGGCGCTGTGGGACACGGGCGCGCTCGCTGCCGATCTTCCGATCGGCTCGACCGCCGCCATCGATAAGGTGAAGAGCCAAGGGCCCGAGAAGGCCCTCATTGATGTGAAGCTCGACGGCAACAGACGCACGTTCGTCATGACACGCGACGACACGAAGCGCTGGGGCTACGCGGGACTCGAGGCGACGCTCGAGCGTGAAGGCCTTCGCCGCGTCGAGGCTGAGATGCGGCATTTGGACGCCCTCCCCACCCCTCCTGCACCATAGAGGGCGAACGGTGGCGCCGCTGGCCGAACAATGACAGCGCGCGTTTGAGTTGTTAAGGTCCCCCTGGAGGTCACTCGTGTGACCACGGCATTCACCCCTTCACGTCGCCGGATCCGAAGTGACCCGAAAGCTAGAGCGGAGACACATGCCCATAGTAGACAGATCTGAAGGACGAACGACCTCGTCATGGCGCTCGCTGCTCATCGCGGGCCTTTTGGCCCTGGCGCTAGGCTGCGGCCGACAAGAGCCCGCGCCCACCGACGTCGCTCGCTCGTTCGCAGTCGCCATCGACCGACTCGCGTCGGGGGCCGATGGCGCGGCGCTCTCTGCCTACGGCCTCCTCTCGCCGGAGAGCCAGGCCACCTTCATCGAGCAGGCCATGCGGACCAACGACGCGCTGCCGCCCAACTTGCCCCGACTCGAACCCCACCAGCTGTTGCGTGTGCGGCGCTCCCACGTTGGCCCTCAGGACGAGTTCGTGGAGGTGGAGCGTAGCGACGCCCGCGCTGTCGTCGAGATTCGCCGCGGAGATAAGAGCACTCGCTTAGAGCTCGTGAAGCAGCCCGGCGGGTGGAGGATCTCGCTGCTAGCGCCGATCCCGACGTCGCCGTCCGAACTCCCTCCGAAACCGCGCCAGGAAGGCGAAGCGGGTTAAGCCGACCTCATGAGCGACACCAACTTCCACAAGACGCGATGGCTCTACAAGCGAGATGGCCGCGACGTTGGTCCATTCCGTCCGCATGAGCTGAAAGACCTTCTGAAGCAGAAAGCCCTTACCGAGACGACTCAGGTGCGTGAGCTGACGTCGACGGAATGGCGGGTGCTGCAGAGCGTCCCGGGCTTCGCCGACCTCATCCGGGCCGCGGCTACCGAGCTCGAGCGACACGCGGAGGACCGAAAGGCCTCGAAACAGAGGGTGATCCCGTGGGTCGCCATCTCGAGCGCGATCCTGATCCTAGGCGGCGTCGGCGGTTACTTCGGCTGGCAATACATGCGAGAGAAGCAGCCGCTGTCGACGAGCGGGATCCCGACCGACCTGCTCCGAACGCTCGACCTTCAGACATTGCCAGAGCGCGCGTATCTCGACACTCGCGGCCCAATTCAATGGGCTGAAGAGAAGGTCGCCTTGCGCGAAGTCAAGGCGGGCGCGACGGCAACCAAGCCGAAGCGGAGGCCGGTCGCCGCCCAGAGCGCTCCTGGCGAAGCTCGAGCGGTCGGTGCCGACGACCTCGCTGACGACCCCGCTGCGGTGCAGGAGATCGACTTCTCCGCCACAGCCGACGAGGGGCGGGAGCTCGGGCCCGGAGAGTTGGCGATGGTTCGACAGAGCGCCATCTCGAAGCTCCTCGGATGCGCCCAAGCCGAAGCCGAACGCAGCGAGACCTTCAATGGGACGACCGTCCAATTTAGCCTGCTCCCGACGGGTTCGATCGGCAACATCAAGCTTGGCCAGAACGGTGCCAACTCAGCGGCGTTCGGCGCCTGCGCGCGGGGGGCGCTCGCCGGGATCTCCGTCAAACCGTTTGGCGGCGGCGCCGAGGTCATCCGGGTCCCGCTCAAGATCGGGCGCTGACGACGCTGCCTCAGGGGGGGCCACCTTCGGAATCGGCCACTTGAGCTTCGTCACCCCTGGCGTCCCGTAGTCGCCTCCCGAGAGCCGCTCCGTCGCGCTCTTCCAACCGCTTGGCACATCATGCTCGCGAAGACGCGTCGCCTCCAGAGACCGGCCCGGCCGTGCCTTTGGGAATGCATCGTCTGTGGGGTAGATGAGGTCGATGATCGCGTCCCCACAAGGATCGTCGAGCCGGATCCGATCGGACTCGTTCGACAGGTGGAAGCCCTCGTAGCGGTAGTCCACTTGCACACCGCCATTGAGCCTTCCGTCGAACTCGAGACCAAGGACGATACTGGCGCCGGCCGGTATGACGAGGCCTCCCGACACTCGGATGAGGTGAGAGTCGCGACGCCCATCGGTGAGGCGCCAGCCGTCGAGATCGACCGACTTGGGCCCGGGGTTGGTGAGCTCGATCCACTCGCCGGCTCCGTCAGGGACGCGCTTTGGATCAGCCATGAACTCCGTGAGGCGAACCACCTTGCCGCAGCGCTCGCGGTCCGACGTCGGGCTCGTTACTGGGACGGACTTGTGGTGGGCTTTGGCAGGTGGCGTCGCGGACGAGGGGTGGCCGACGACAGTGCGACGGTCTGCCAGACCGCCCAGATCGTCAACCAGCGGGAAAGGCGGGGACGCGTCCCCTTCGCCAGGGTCAGCGGGCAACTCCGGACCGAGTCGAGAGCACCCGAGATGAACGGACACGAAGACGAGTAGAGCAATATCGAGCATGAGAGCCTCCTGGCGACCCGCTTTTCACTCGGCATGCCAACTCATCATGTTCTTTAGTTACAAGCACTTGAATTCGCGCACTGTCCCAGGTGGCGTCCGATTTTCGGACAGGACTGTTCGATTTCGGGACTACGCCGTAAAATTAGCTGCGAGTCGTTTCACTCGAGAATGCGGAGCTCAGGACGCTTGCCGTACTTGCGCGCGGCGTTGCTCAACAAGGTCCGGAGAGCAAGCGCCATGGCGCCCTCGCGACCGATGACCTTACCGACGTCCCCTCGCGCCACGGCGACTTCGATGACCACGAGTCCACCGGACTCGAGTACGCCGGTTCTCACATCGGACTCGGCGTCGACGATGGCGCGAACCATCACGCCTACCAGCTCAGCGAGCACGGGACCGGCGTCGGGGACGGGTGGCAGCGGCATGGAAGTACGATAGACCTTCCATGCGCTCGAACCAATCCCGCTCCTAAACTGAACGCAGTTGCCCGGCAGTCGTCGACGGCAGCGCGTCTGGTAGCGGCGGTCAAACTCATCTAGACGGCTGAGGATCCACGCGCATGACGAAGCGACCCATGCCGAGCAAACACGTCGCCGAGAACCGGATCGTATTGCGATGCAAGTATGCTGACTCTAAAGCGCTTCGATGATAGAAGCCCGTTCCACGGCGAGGGAGTGGTCCCGGCTGGAGCAGTCGGGGCGTACCGTCCCAGGTCCGCACCGTGTGGGAGCGACCCGTTGAGGAGGCCCGGACGTGAGAATCGGAGTACCGCGAGAGTCGCTGTCCGGAGAGACCCGGGTGGCTGTCGCGCCAGACACTGTGAAGACACTGCTGAAGCAGGGCTTCTCGGTCGTGATCGAAGCGGGGGCCGGCGTCCTCGCCAGCTTCCCTGACGCGCACTACGAAGCCATCGGGGCGACCGTCGGCACTCGCGATGAGGTTTGGGCATCCCCGATCGTCGTCAAGCTCCACGCGCCCCGAGCGCTCGATGATGTTGGCGAGACTCACGAAGCTGACCTACTGCAGACAGGGAGCACCCTCATCAGCTTCCTCTACCCAGCACAGAACGCGCCACTCGTAGAGCGCCTCGCGAAGCGTGGTGTCACCGTACTCGCGATGGACCAAGTGCCTCGAATCAGCCGCGCCCAGAAGCTGGATGCACTGAGCTCCATGGCCAACATCGCCGGCTATCGCGCGGTCCTCGAAGCAGCGAGCCACTACGGCAGCTTCTTCACTGGACAGGTAACGGCAGCGGGCCGCACGCACCCCGCGAAGGTGCTCATCATCGGTGCCGGCGTCGCGGGACTAGCCGCTGTCGGCGCTGCGCGGGGTCTCGGGGCCATCGTTCGAGCGTTCGACACGCGTTCCGCGGCGCGAGAGCAGGTGCAGAGCCTCGGCGCCGAGTTCCTCGAGATTACGATTCAGGAGTCCGGGGACGGTCAAGGCGGCTACGCCAAAGAGATGAGCTCCGAGTTCATCGCCGCCGAGATGGCCCTGTTCAGGACTCAGGCCAGAGAGGTCGACGTCGTCATCACGACGGCGCTCATTCCGGGCCGCCCTGCGCCAAAGCTGTGGCTAGCCGACATGGTCGCCCTCATGAAGCCGGGGAGCGTCATCGTGGATCTCGCGGCGCGACAGGGCGGCAACTGCGAGCTCACGGTGCCCGGCGAGGTCGTCGTGCGGCACGGCGTCACTATCATCGGCCACCACGATCTCGCGACCCGCCTACCAGGGACCGCTAGTCAGCTCTACGGTAACAACGTCGCTCATCTACTCGACGACATGGGGAAAGCCGCCGGCTTTCATATCGATGAGTCGGACGTAGTCGTCCGAGGAGCGTTGGTCCTGAACCAAGGCGAGCTGAGATACCCTCCGCCTCCGCTCCCCTCCCCAGTCGCCGCGAAACCGACCCCGGCCCCCCGGAAGGTCGAGCCGCCCGTCGAAAAGTCTGCGCAGGAACACCGGCACGAGATCGCTGCACGGAAGGAGACGCCGCGCCGTTCGTTCATCTACGAAGCCATCGCTATGATCTTGCTGGCGATTTGGGTCTACATGAAGGTCACGATGGACGGCTCCATCAACCCGGCGACGCGTGACTTCCTGAACCACGCTACGGTCTTCGTGCTCGCCTGCTTCGTCGGGTGGCAGGTTGTCTGGAATGTCGCTCCAGCGCTCCACACGCCGCTAATGAGCGTCACGAACGCCATCAGCGGAATCATCATCGTAGGCGGCATGCTGCAAGCAAAAGGGGCGCTCTTCGAACCGGCGACTCTCCTCGGCGGGCTTGCCGTGCTGCTCGCCACCATCAACATCGCAGGCGGATTCGTCGTGACCGAGCGCATGTTGCGGATGTTCAGGAGGTAGGCCCCAATGGAACATCTACTCCTCTCGGTCGCCTACATCACCTCGGCGATCCTCTTCATCCTCAGCCTGCGCGGTCTCTCGAGCCAGGTCTCGGCGCGTCAGGGCAACCTGTATGGCGTCGCTGGCATGATCATCGCCCTCGTGGCGACGACGCTCACCGATGCCGTCCAAGTCTACTCCATCCTCGCGCTCGGCATTGGTGGCGGATCAGTGCTCGGCATCGTCCTAGCGCGTCGCGTCGCGATGACAGCGATGCCCGAGCTCGTCGCGCTGCTCCACAGCTTCGTCGGCGCGGCGGCTGTCCTCGTCGGCATTGCGAGCTACCTCGGAGATCAGGGCGACCACTCTCGCACTATCCTGCTCGTCGAGATCGGTATCGATGTCTTCATCGGTTCGATCACCTTCACCGGGTCCATCGTGGCCTATCTGAAGCTCAAGGGCTCACTTTCGGGGAGGGCGCTGCTGCTTCCCGCTCGGCACGTCCTGAACCTCACGCTGGTCTTCACATGTGTGGCGTTCATGGTGCCCTTCGTGAAGGCCGACGGCACCTCTGGGCTGTGGGCCCTCCTTGGCGTGACGGCGCTTGCCTCTGTTCTCGGCGTGCATCTCGTTGCCGCCATCGGGGGCGGCGACATGCCGGTCGTCGTCTCGATGCTCAACTCCTACTCCGGTTGGACCGCGTCGGCGGCTGGCTTCATGCTCTCCAACGACCTGCTCATCATCACCGGTGCCCTCGTAGGCTCGAGCGGCGCAATCCTCTCTGCGATCATGTGCAAGGCCATGAATAGGTCGATTTGGAGCGTCATCTTCGGTGGTTTTGGCAATACCCCGCCCGCCGGCAGCGGGGCGGCGACAGTCATCGAAGGGAGCATGCAGGAGATCTCCCTCGATGCGACGGTGGACGCGCTGCTCGCTGCCCGAGAGGTGGTCGTGGTGCCTGGCTACGGCATGGCGGTCGCCCGCGCCCAGCACGCGGTCCACGAGATGACGCGTCTTCTCGGCGCACGAAAGACTCGGGTGCGTTTCGCCATTCACCCGGTGGCGGGCCGACTCCCCGGGCACATGAACGTCCTCCTCGCCGAAGCCAACGTCCCCTACGACCTCGTGCTCGAGATGGATGAGATCAATGAGGACCTCAGCAAGACCGACGTGGTGCTCGTGCTCGGCGCGAACGACATCGTGAACCCGAGCGCCGAGACCGACCCCAGTAGCCCCATCGCTGGCATGCCAGTTCTACGGGTATGGAACGCGGCGCTCACCGTGGTCAGCAAACGCGGAAAGTCAGCCGGGTACGCCGGGGTCGACAACCCGCTCTTCTATATGGACAAGACGCGCATGCTCTTCGGAGACGCGCGTGAACGAATGGAAGCGCTCGTCGCGGCGCTACGGTCGCGTATTACGGAATAGGCCCACGCCGCGACGTCGCACGTCGCATCCGCCCGAACTGCACGCTCTGCACTACCGGTGCCTGCCACGGACCCGTCAGAACCGCCAGAAGACGTCGATGACAGGCCAGATGCAGGGGTAGTCCCAGCTGTTCGGGCATGCGCTCACGACGCCAGCTTCGAGTTCGAGTGGGAAGTCGCCGTAGGCCACACCCGCCGCAAGATGGAGCGCTCCCCACGAGTGCACGTAGGCAAGGCTGGCGTTCACAGCCTTGATGGCGTAGATGCGGCCGAACTGGAACCCGCCCTGGAGTTGAAGCAGAGAGGACGGCCCAATCACCCAGTCGATGACGAAGCTCCAGTCGAGGTCATCGTCGTCAGGTGCGAAGTCACGCTGGTAGCCAACCTTCCCTGTGAGCAGCCAGGACCCGAGCGTCAGCGTCGAGCTGATCCCGATGTCGATGTGACCCGCCGGGCGACGAACGTCGGGGATGTCCACGCCGTCGGGCGACACCGCCACGGCCCCGCCGAACACGGCAGCGACGCGGATGGGCTCTTCGTCGTAGAACCGGAAACGAAAAGAACCGTTGGGCGCCAACAGAGCCCAGCTCACGGGATGGATGAAGACGGTCAGCGAGTCATTGATCCCGTACGCGAGTGGCGACAAGACGCCGATGACTAGCTCGCCCTGCTCCAGCGTCTGAGCGGTGCCGAGGATGACCTCACCCGGCGGGTCGAAGCCGGCCAGAGCGGCATCGGCATGCACCAGGAGGCCCGCGAGCGTCGCACAGATACTGCTGAGCGCGACGCCCCCTCCGCGCTTCATCGCGCCTGTCTCAAGACCTCGTAGAGCACGATGGAGACCGCGTTAGCGAGGTTCAAGCTGCGGATGTTCTCGCCATGAGGGACCTTCAAGAGGTCGTGCTTGTGTTGTTCGACGAGAGCCGTAGGGAGCCCGTCTGATTCACGGCCGAACACGAGCAAGTCCGCTGGGCCGTAGGTCACATCCCAGTAGGTCTTCTCTGCCCTAGCGCTGAAACAGAGCACGCGGCTCGTTGGGAACGAAGCGAGCACGTCCTGCCACGAGTCGTGTACGGTCAACTTGATGAACGGCCAGTAGTCGAGGCCGGCGCGCTTCAAGTACTTGTCGTCGAGAGAGAAACCGAGGGGCTTCACGAGGTGAAGCTCGACGTCATGGCCAGCGCAGAGACGACCGACGTTCCCCGTGTTCTGCGGGATCTCGGGGTGAACGAGTACGACGCGGACCATCAGGGCCCCTTCGCTCCCTCGAGCGGCAGTCCGTGACCGGGGGCCAAAAGACGTTCGCGATAAGCGTCGAACTCGAAGCGAGTCGAGTGCTTCGGGTTGTGGCACGTCTTGCAGGAGCTCTCGGTCGGCGAGCGCTGAATGAGCGTGACGTCACCAGCCTCCGCATGGGCGCTGCCGGGCCCGTGACAGCTCTCACACTGCACGTCCTTGCGGCCCTCGAGGGCCTTCAGGGAGGAGCCGCCCGGACGCATGAAGCCGGTGACGTGGCAGGAGACACAGTACACGTCGAAGGTCTTTTTGTCCTTCTCGAGGGTCTCCCACGCCAGCGCGTGCTGGTCCTTCTCGTACCACGCCCTCGTCTCCTCGTGACACTCGAAACACTTGTCTACGCCGACGTAGGTTGGTTGCCCAGCCACGGCTGGGATGGGATCGCCGGCTGCGCTCATGTTCACGGCCTCGAGGTCCGCGTCGAAGCGGTCCATGATCGCGGCGACGGCCGCGTCGCGTGGGAGATCCCAGTTCACGGGCGTGAGCGTGTAGCGGAGCTGACCGCCTGTTGCAGGTGGCGCCTCTGGGTCGTAGACCGAAAGCCCCCCACCCGACAGGTCGATGTCGATACGGCCGACCTGCCCACCCTGGACGAAGGATTGAAGGACGAAGGTCGGGCGCGCTTCGGGTCCTATCGTCTCCACCTCGTCCGTGACCACCGCTTCAAGGCCCTGGCCAGCAGCGACCATGACGTCGACGCCGAGCCCACCCCGAGCCAGGCGTTTGGCCGAACGTAGGCCAAGGGAGCTGAGCGCGATGACGACTTGGGCGCCGCGCCCACGTAGCGCCGCAGACTCGGCCTGTGCCGCCACGAGAGGGTCGGTCGCGCCCGCCGCACCGCCTGGAACGAGTCCGATGATGCCGACTTTGAGCGGACCGGCGTCGAGGAGCAGCGACCGCTTCACGTGGGCTCCCCACGGTGCATTCGGCGGTGCATTGGTGACGATGACTGGCACCGACAGCTTGGGGATCGCTTCAGCGAGCCACTCTGGCTGCTGAAGGTCGTTCGGGCCCAGACCAACTGCGTCTACACGCATTGAGGTGAGCGAGTCAGCGAACGCCACGAGTCGACGGTCTATCTGAGCGCGGAGAATGTCGGGGATCCCTTCATCGTCGAGGAGCAGGTCGCCTGCGTGGAGCACGAGCCCGGTCGGGGCAGCCTCGCGAGCCATGCGTAGCACTTCGGCGACCCGGTCGAGGCCACCCCGGCGCAAGTCAGGCGAACAACCGCAGGGTTTCAGGGTGCCCCGCAAGTCTGCGAATACGAAGAGGGTGCCCTTCGGGTCGGTCTTGGGTGCGGGGTCGAGGGGGCCAGTACGGCCACAGGAGCTCGCAGCGACGCCGATCAAGAAAAGCAGAGCCAGTGCTCCCCGCCGGATTGGAGGTCGGGCGCCCATGGACTGACTACCTCTGAATGCTGAAGCTATTGCAGTTACCGATGGTCTCGATGGCCGCCGATGTCTTGGCTTTGGCGCGGGTCGGGTAGACGTTGGTCACCGCGAAGGTCTGTCCACACAGACTACCGCGCTTGCCCGCCTTTACGCCGTGTCGCTCGCCGCGGTTCAGATACAGCACGGTGCCATCGGGCGCACGAACCGTGGAGGTCACCGTACCGGTAATGGGTCCGGTCGGATCGGCATCACCCGAAACCGCCACACACTTCGCGCTTGCCGCATCACATCGCTCGTTGGCCGCACACGGCGGGCACTTCGGAGCGCCGCCGAGTGGGACACACTTGCCAGACTGGCAGAGCTCGCCTGGCTTGCAGCCGCCTGCGCACGTCTTGGGGGCCACCGCTACGCATTGGCCGTTTCGCCGATTGCAGGAGTAGCCGGACTTGCAGGCAGGGCGGCACTCCTTGAGCACTTTCACGCACTCGCCGGAGGCGGCTTCGCATTGATGGCCGCGCTTCTTCGGGCAGCCATCATCGCACTGGTACTTGCACTCGCCGTCGTCGCAGAGGAAGCCCGCTTCTTCGTCGCACTCGGGATCGCACTCCTTGATCGCCTTGTTGCACTCGCCGTCGACACACTCCTCATCGTCGTCGCAGCGGGCGCAGGGGTCGACCGCCTTGAACGCCACTTGTGCGCTGTAGGCATAGTCGCCTTCGGTGACCTTGAACTCGAGGTAGTAGGGCTTCTGAGCCTTCACCTCGACCTCGAAGTTGTATTTGAAGATCGATGGATCGACGCTCTTCTGGTCGAGGACCTGCCCTTCGCCGTTGTAGAGGACGATGGTGCCTTTGAGATCATGCTTCTCGAAGGCGGTACCTAGGCGATACTCGATCGAGGCCTGCGAGTCCTTGAAGTACTTGATCTCTTTGCAGTCCGAGATGTCCCCGGTCTTTGCGGAGAGCTCGTCCTTCACGGCCACGCCGAAGGGGAGCGGCTTGGCTTTGCTGCACAGGTCGTCATCGTCGGTGTACTTGAAGGGCGTGCAGGCGGAGCTCAGTGCCGCCGCCAGGACTGCCAACCCTAAAAGTCGCTTCTCGAACCGTTGCATGCCGAGCTGAGTCCCGAACCGTACCATCTCGACCATGCGCCCCTCACTCTATTGACTGTCTCGATGGGCATCGGTTGAGCCGCCATCGTCCCGCGCTCGACGAGGCCGCATGCTCCGTCGTCACCATCGTGAGCCGAACCGCGGCTCGGAGAAGTAAAGTAACATCCACGCGGGGATGTTCCAACAAGCGTGTCCTATGGCGTTCGAGGTCGAGTGGGGCTCGTTCGTCTCGCCTCCAACTTGCCATGGAGGGCAGCGCGAGTCAGAACGAGGCGGCGCGCGTCCAGGACGCGGGCGCACGTGCTCAGGGGGGCCACCGTTGTACGAAGGACGTGAGAAGACACGGTCGCGCTCGATGCACTATACCGTGACGGTGCTGCTCGCTGGTTTGGCCCTTCAAGGTAGCGGTTGCCGAAAGTCGAGCGACCGAGCGTCGACTGACGACGACTCATCAAGGACGGAGGAGATGATCCCGAAGCCGCGCGCGCGTGTGCCGGACGGTCTTACTTCGCTCGCTCGAACGGAGAAGCCGAAGGTCGCGCTAGGCGGTAATGGCCTGACGGACTTGAAGCGGCTCGCGATCGTGGCCATCGACGTGACGTCGCCCGCGGAGCGGCCAGTGGACCTAGCCGCATCACTCGAGGCGATCATGGACGCAGGGAGCATGCAGGCCGGGTTCGAGCGCGCTCGGGACGGCAACCCAACTGAGATCGAGATCCACTACGGGCTGGCCACGCACGCCGGAAAGCTGGAACCGAAAGCCGAGCGAGGTCTGCTCGTGTACGGAGCGAGGGCACGAGTGCGAGTGGCCGATAGCGATGGACTCTTTGAGATCGTGGAGGGCGGTAGCCTGGGCGAAGCGCCGTTCGTCCGCGCGGCGCTCCCCGACCTCCGAGCGGCCTTCGCTTCGGTTCTGGAAGGCTGCATTGCGTCGGCACTACGTGACGTGGCGATGCAGCTCCGGTACCGCAGCGCATCAGAGTCGGACGCTAGCTCGGGACTGATTTCGAACTTCGCAGAGGAACGCTGTGCTGCGGCTCGACGGCTCGCAGAGCTCGGCGCCCGCTCGCACGTCCCCACTCTCCTCCGGCTGGCCGATGCGGCGTCGGGCGTCGAGCTTGGTATCCTCGCGACGGCGCTGGGCCGCCTCGGCGACGCCACTGTCGTCGCACCGCTCCTGAAGCGCGTCGGTACCGCCGCCCCGTCGGTCGCGATGGCCATTGTCGATGCCCTGACGTCGCTCAATGTTCCAGAGTCTAAAAGAGCACTCGAGAAGATCTCGATGAACCATCCAGACCCGGTCGTTCGTTCAGCGGCACGTCAAGCGCTGGAGACGGCCGAGTAGCGGAAGTTTCGGTTGGAAACATCTGCCTTTACATGGGTTTCCCCGTCCGCTAGAAGGCGCACGTTGAACGGGCACTGCACCCTCCCGAGGTCAGCGGTGTCCGAGCCCGACTTGACCGACGACCGGACCAGGACACGTCATGCGAACCTCGCTCATCTCGCTCTTCGCCATCCTGACCGTAGTCGCGGCCCACGCGACGCCGCCTTCCGCCGACGACCATGCGCGGGCAGGCGCTGATGCACTGGCAAAGAAGAAGGCGAACGTCGCCGTCGTCGAATTCGTGCTCGCTTTTGCGGCCGATTCTCGGCCAGAGCGCCTCCTCGGCGTCGCGCAGGCCTTCGAAGCCAGCAAGCAGAAGGCCGCCGCAATCGAGCTCTATGAGCGCGTGCTGATGACGGGCCAAGGCGTCGCCGCCACCACGGCACAGGAACGGCTGGTGGCACTCGGCGCGATGAAGCCGGTCGCCCCGACGACCCTGAGCCTCACGGTCATGCCGCCTGGAGCTGAGGTCTTTCTGAATGGCGCCGTCGTCGGTCGCGCGCCGATGGGGGTCCAGACGATCACGCCGGGCGCCCATCGAATCGAGCTCAAGCTGCCGGGCTACCAAGCCTTCTCACAGGCGATCCAGGCCGCCGCTGGTCAACAGATCGCGATGGTGGTCACGCTGGTGCCCGGCGTCAGCGCTCTAGTGACGACACCGCCGGTCATGGCGCACATGGGGGCGCCGCCCGCGCTCACGCCATATCCGCTCACGCCTGCGGCGCCGTCGACGTCGAGCGGCCTCGCGGGGGCTTGGTTCGGTGCGCCTTACTCGGAGAACACGGCGCGGCAAAAGCGCTCGCTGACCATGAAGCTCGCGGGCGTCGGCACCCAGGTCACGGGAGAGCTGTTCCTGACCGACACGACGCTGCTGCCGGCCCACAAGCGCGCCCAGTGCGCTGGAGCCACTGAACTAACGTCGACGACACGCTTTCGGGCCCGCTACGGCGGGTCTGCTGAGACGGGCACGCTCTACGCCGAAGCGCCGGCTATCTCGGCATGCAGCTGTGACGGCCACTGTTCCGCGGAAGACAGCTTCTCACTGCCCATACGCCTGTCGACCCGCGGCACCGTGATGGCCGGGGAAGACTACTTCTTCCAACGCTACGACGGCGGTGTCGTCCCCACAGGCGTCGCCCGCGCGCTCGACGGGAGCGCGATGGCTGGGTCTTGGACCGTCTTCGTGGCAGGCGTCGTGGGCCGCGGGAGCGCCACGCTCAAGGGTGCCGCCGGTGAACTGAGCGGCACCATGACGCTCGCGAGGTCGGTCGCGATCCAGGGTTGGCGCAAGAACGAGTGCGGCGGCAAGGACACGGCCGACGCCACATTCCGTTACAAGGTGAGCGGCGACGGCGAGACCGCTATCGACCTCGAGTTCAAGGGCGACAAATGGGAGACGTGCTCGTGCGGCGAGGGTGCGTGTGCGTCGGCAGCAGCGTCGGCAGGCATCGACGACGAGACCGCGTACTGGACTCTCGACGGGAGCCATATCGTTAGCTCGAAAGTCCTGATGGTTCGCGACTGAGAACTGCCGTGACTGGAAACGTCTGTGACTGGAAACGTCTGTGACTGCGAACCGGCGCGGCAGAGTCGCATTGGAACCAGCGGCCGGCCATTTGGGCGGATGACACGGACGGCGCCTTCGCGGTAGCGTCTTACGATGGTCTTTCGCTGCCGCCGCCGACGTATCACGCTTGCCCTCTTCGCAGCAGCAGCCACCCTCGCCGGTTGCGGCGACGAGCTCGAGGCGGGTAGCACGCTCATCTCGGACGTCGGACGCACGAACACGGCCGACCTCGGTGACGACGACGACACCGGCGGCACGCCGGGTCCTGGGTCCGATACAGAAGCACCTGACGACACGTTCACGGGCGACGACCTCGATGGCCTGCCTGAAGGCGATACTGCCGACGAAAGCGATGTCGCTCAGTCCGAAGAGACGTCGCCCGAAGGAGACGCTGGGGGGCTCGAGCCTGGACCGGACTCGACTGCGGTGGACGCACTGCCTCCGGAGCCCATCTGCCCGGTCGGCCTCGTGGGCTGCATCGAGGGCGACCGTCTCGTGTGTAACGACGACGGATCGGCGTTCGAACGTATCGAGTGTGAGAGCGGCCATTGCCTCGATGGGACGTGCGTTGACTGCACTGCCGATGCCGACTGTGAGGCCGGCTTCGAGTGTCAGGCCGGTGCGTGCCTTGCGCCGCCGCTCGTGATCACGACGAGCGTCCTCCCCACGGGGCAGGTCGGGGCTTCGTACTCGGTCACCATCGCTGCCACGGGCGGCGTGCCTCCCTACGTCTTCGCCGCGAGCGCACCGCCGTCAGGGCTCAGTTTCACCACTGAGGGCGTCCTCTCGGGGATCCCGGACGACGCGTCGGAGGTCGAGTGGGAAGTGCAGGTGAAGGATGGGGACGACGCGACGGACTCATGGGTCTTCATCATCGAAGTCATCGACGCCACGCTGGTCATCACGACGGCGTCGCCCCTCCCGAAGGCTATCGAGGGCGAACCCTATTCGGCTCAGCTCGTCGCGAGCGGCGGGGTCACGCCATACTATTGGGGCGTCAAGGCTGGCTCGCTGCCCCCGGGGCTCTCGTTCGGTGCGGGAGGGCTGCTGTCCGGGATCCCATCGGAAGGTGGGTCCTTCTCATTTACCGTCAAAGCGCTCGATGACGGTGCGCCGACCGCCACGGCCGAGAAGCTCTTCGAGCTGCCAGTCAGCCTAGCGCCGCTCGAGATCATCGGTGAGCAAGAGGTCAACCTCTTCGTCACCAAGCTAATCACGATGCCGATCATCATCGTAACGCCGGCGTTTCCGGTCCCTTATAGCAACAAGCTCACGGCCAAGGGCGGCAAGAAACCCTACACGTGGACGGAGGAGCCGCTCCCGGGCCTCGTCGCAGGCCTGATCCCAGGTGGCGGCGGTCTGCCGGACGGGCTCACGCTTGCGGCCGATGGGACTGTGAGTGGCGGGGTCACCGATCCTTCCCAGGTGGCCAATGTGACCATCCCCTTCACCCAAATCACGCTCAGTGGGTTCTTCTTTCAGGCCCGCGTCAGCGACAGTCAGGCGCCGGCGGAGTCCAAAACAGCGCTATTCATCCTCCCAACCGTGCCCATCGGCAATTGAGCGAGGGCCAGGACCGGTCAGCTCGGAACCCAGGGCGTGGTGATCGAAGAGCTTCTCGTCGAGAAGGTGCGAAGGCCGGATGTTGGCCATGGCGTTCATGAGGCTGGCCGCGATTCCCGGGATCTCCTTCTCTAGCTCGTGCACGAGACGCCCCACACGGTCACGCTTGAGATCCCGCCCGCGGCCGCACAACGTGCAAGGCACGATCGGGAACGTCTTCGCGTTAGAGAACTCGATGATCGTGGCCTCCGAGACTTCAGCGAGGGGCCTTATCACCACCACGTCGCCCGCGTCGTTCAGGAGCTTCGGCGGCATGGTCGCCATCATCCCGGCGAAGAACAGGTTCAAGAGCAGCGTCTCGATGA
The DNA here is from genome assembly GCA_947498315.1 of Pseudomonadota bacterium. GTDB lineage: Bacteria > Myxococcota_A > UBA9042 > SXOO01. The sequence continues at coordinate 16,171 of CANMLD010000019.1, forward strand.
GGTCCTCTCGGTGGTGCCCGAGCGCGACTTTGTTGCACCCGTGCCGCCTCGCCGCGTCGTAAAGGATGCCACGTCGCAGCCGTGAGCATAGCGAACAGGGCGTCTGGCCGACTGGCACCTTCTCCGTGACGATGCTGTAGGTGTCTTCGCGCTCGATGGCCCATGGGACGTCGAGCGTCTCGAGGTGTTCCCGTATTCGGTGAACCGGAAAGGACGGGTGGCCCTGATCGAGGTGGAAAGCCAGGAGCTCGAAGCTGAATGGCGCGATGCGCTGTGCACGCATCAGCATGTGGAGCAAGGTGTAGCTGTCCTTCCCCCCAGAGACGCCGACCAAGATACGGTCGCCCTCTCCGAAGAGGCCGAGCCGGACATTGAGCTCGGTCATGGCCTTCCCGATCTTTCGCTCGAGACGATCAGCCAACTCGGCGTCGGTCATGGGAGGAGGTGCCACGGCGACAGCCACTCGACTTGGGCTGCCGTCGGGGAGAACGGAATGGACTGGGATTCGTGAGCTCATCGGGGCCAGGAGCCTAGAGAGCGCTCCCACGGGCGTCAACGTGGATCGTCGAGCTAGCCTCAGAGCCGCAACGTCGGCTTGAAGTTACAGGCGACATGACCCGAGCGCCGGGTCGCAGATGAACCCGGGCGCGCAGTCGGCGTAGCTCAGGCAGGCGCCGGCCCTGCACGTGTTGCCGTCGCAGTACTCGCCGTTCAAGCAGTCCCGTTCGTCGCGGCAGAACGGCGTGTTGGCGCAGATCCCATTCGCTGCGCAGTACGTTCCCGGCGCGCATTCAGCGTTGCTCGTGCAGCGGGCGTCCTCGTAGCAGTAGCCATTGCCAGCGCAGTAGGCGCCTGAGGGGCAATCGATGTCCTGCGCGCAGGTCCCAATGAGCCCGCAGAGGCCGCTGGCCGAGCAGCTGTAGCCATAGGCGCACTGGGAGTGCACCTGACAGCCTGCCGCTTCGTAGCAGAAGTTGTTGGCGGCGCAGTAGTAGCCGACGCCGCAGTCGATGTCCGAGAAGCACTCGACGCTGAGCACGCAGAGGCCGCTGACCGAACACGCGTACCCGACTGGGCAGTCGACGTCGTAAAAGCAGCCCGAGACTGGCAGGCAGCTGCCGTCAAGCTCGCAGTACGTCCCGTTGATGCAGTCGAGGTCGCTGCGGCAGCCGTCGTAGTAGCGGCAAATGCCGCTGGCCCCGCAGTACTTGTCGTACGGGCAGTCCGAATCGAAGTAACACGGCTGGAGGATCCCGGAAGGGCTCTCGGTCCAGAAGCAGCCGGCGCTCGGCAGGATGAGAGCAATTGGCGCAAAGCGAAGCAGTTGGAGTGCAGCGTGCATGTTTCCCATGATTTTTCCGACGGCCTCAGAAGTCAACGTCTACTCGAAAACGACGGCCAATACACCCTACATCCCGACCCGCCCCTCGGCTCGCCATAGTGCGTGGCGATGGAAGAAAGCGCGAGCCGTGACGCGTTCGACGAGCCACGGCGCGAGTTCTTCAGAGAGAGAGCATGCGGTCGGCGATAATATCGTTGCACGGCGCCGCCGCCCTCGAGCGGTAGGTTACACCATTGAGGCGGCTGCGCCCCGACCGGCATCGTGGTATCGTCAAAAAGATGGATGAGCCCGAGACTCTCACGACCTTGTCACCTCGGCCCAGGCGGCGCCTGCTGATCGGGATTGGCGGCACCCTCGTCGCCACGACCGTCACCGCCGTTGTGCTAGCCAAAGCCCTCGTGTCCGACCTGATGACGGGTGACCCGCAGCCCCCGTCTCTGGTGTTGACTGAGCTCGACGCGGCAGCTCGAGAAGGCCGGTGGGCAGAGGCTGACGCGTGGGTGGACTTCACGGTGCCATCGAGGGCACTGGTTCCCGATCTTTGGGACGCCGCCGATGCACCGTCGCGGCAGAAGATGATGCTGTTCCTGCGCTCGCTCTTTCAGCAGACGTGGCAAAAGTACCATGGTCGAAGGGCGATGGCCGCGGGGACTCACTTCGAGGCCACGCGCATCGAGCCCACGCTCGTCATCGTCGAAAACGTCGGCTTCGACGCTGAGGGCGAAGAGGCCCTTCGCTATACCTTCGAAGCCAAGCCGGAGGGGCATCGCGTGGTCAACCGCCGGGCTCGCATCAAGCGCCAAGTCAACAACCCGAACCAGACCATCAAATCGGTAAGAGGACGGATCGAGACGCAGCTCGGTCGGCCGCCGACACTCGATGAGTTCGTCGCCAATGCACCGAGTTGGCTCGACCGCGTGCGCGCCCGGAAGATCGAGGTCACCCCCGAGATGCTGGGCCATTAGGCCCACACCAATCGGCGGTTGCAGTTGTCTGCACGTCCGAGCAGTGCCGGCCCGGGCGAGCAGTACCGGCCCGGGCGAGGTACAGCGTTTAGCGGGAACGGTCCGGCGTCTCGCGGAGACGGCGGAGGAGATGCGCCTTGACCGAGTTCGGGGCTTCGGCCGTCGGTGCCGATGCCGGTCGGCGCATGGCTTCGATGGCCATTTGTTCGAGCATGGCGAGCTTCGCGCGCGTCTCAGGGTTGCCCTGGCCCACGAGGCCCAGCGGGGCGCGCGAGTCCGGGGAAGAGCCCGTGCGCATACGCAGAACGCGCTCTTGCTCAGCGGACAGGGTGCCGGCGGGAGCCCGCTCAAGAGCGGCCTTCACGCTGACCTTGGTCTCGACGGTGGTCGTGCTTCGTCTCGTGCTCACAGGAACCTCCCACGGCGAATCCGCGTGTTGGTGAAGCCACGTCCGAAGCCATTGCCTTGGACGGAGCTCGCCGGGCCTGAGGTGCAGGGCCGGTTCACAGAAAACTAGTCTGGCACTCGCCCGACGGCGGGTCCAGGAACCCGAGATCGATCGTGCTGCGATTGCGGCCAGGCGATGCCCACCATCGCCATGGCGACCGCAACGCCGAGTAAGATACGGCCGGTCGGCCCACCCTCCAAGAAAGTTTATCCACCGCAAGCGATCCGGTGGATTTTTCATTAATTTCAAAGCTTTGAATAACTGCCGCTGTCGCCAACTGCGCGTTCGATGCCGCGTCGCGAGACCGCTGTGGTCTGGATGTCTCCTTGGCAGGGGCTCAGGGGACCAATTTTGACAGAATGGCAAAGTGAGGGTCCGAAACGCGGCGCCGAGGCAGCAGTGGACGCGCCTCTGGTGTTGGCACGCCATGTGCTAGGTCTCGTTCCGCCAGCGAAGGCACCCTCCTGGCCTCCCTTGCTCCGCATTTCGCCCATCTCACCCTCTGGGCCCCCCGGCTCAGAGGGTGAACTTTTTAAGGGCTGCGAGATGGGCAGCCATCGCCTCTTCAACAAAATCAATGGTGCGGCTGGAGCTGCCACTGAAAGGCGGCGCCGAGGATTCCGGCGCGTTCGCCTAAGGTGCCGACGTGGACCTCGACGCCGTCCGCGATCTCGGGGAAAGACGCCCCGCGCAGGGCCGCTAGCGCCGTCTCAGCCATGAGGTCCCATGTGTGTGCGACTCCGCCGGCGAGAACGACGGTTTTGACGTCAAAGATGTTGAGCAGGCTCCCTAGGCCGCGGCCGAAAGGGCCCGCGACCGAGTGGAAGCACGCCAGCGCTTTGGGGTCACCAGCACGAGCGCGGATTGCGAGCTGCTCGGGGAGGTCAGCGGCGTCGAGGTCAACGCCGTCGATGGGGCCGTGAGCTCGAGCTTGAACCCGGAGCCCATTGACCGAGGGGTACATTTCGAGGCAACCCCGGCTACCGCACCCGCACGGGGGCCCACTCGGGTCGACGCAGATGTGGCCGAGCTCGCCGGCCATCCCTCGCGCACCTCGCCACATCGCGCCTCCGAGGATGATTCCCCCACCGACGCCAGTGCCAAGCGTCAGCCCGATGAGATCGCCACGCCCTGCCCCAGCGCCTCGCAACGCTTCACCGGCGATGACGCAGTTGGCGTCGTTGTCGAGGACGACCGCGTGTCCGGACAGGTCGGAGACACGCCGTTGTATCGGGACGTTGCGCCAGGTCGGGAAGTTGGGCGATCGGCACACGAGGCCGCGTTCGCGGTCGATGACGCCGGGCAGGCCGAGCCCCACGAGGACGGGGCGCACTCCCGCACACACCTCGTCGATGAGCGACGCAAGCCGTTGCGCGAGCGCGTCACCATCGAGCCGGGGGCCGTCTTCGACCCACGCGACGACATCGCGCACGACCTCATGGCGTTCATTGACGAGGCCCGCCTTGAGGCGAGTCCCACCGACGTCGATCCCTACGTAGTGCTTCATGATGACGCTCTCCCCTGCCGCTTCGAGTGCGGGTGCAGACTATCGCGAGCATTGGCAGCGCGATAGGCCCAGAGGTCAGGGGAGAGAGGCGGAGGGCAGGAGAGGCACGAGGGGCTGGGCTTGGCGCCCTGCCCCCACGGTCGTTCGAACTAGTACTCGATCTCGAGCTTCCAGCTGTTCAGCTTGCCGCTGTCGCCGTACGCGTCGGTGTCGATGACCCACAGCTCCCAGGCGCCACCGGACTCTTGACCGTTGAAGGCCGTGACGTCGAACGTCTTGACCAGCTCGGTGGCATCGCCACCTTCGCTGGCGCTCAGCGTGGCGCGGACGGCGCCATGGCGTAGCTCGACGTTGAGGGCACCGACGTAGGTATGAGCGATGTCGACGGAGACCTTGAGGCCGCGGATCTGCTTGGAGTCCGCGAGCTGGAGGGAGCCGTTCACACCCGTGGCGTCGTTGTCCTTGAGCGTCACGGGCGTGGTGCTCTCAGCGACCTGGGTGCCGGAGTCGGCGGGCGGGGTGGTGCCGCCCGCGACCTTGAGCTTCAGCTTCCACGTGTTGAGCTTGCCCACGTCGGATTGAGCCGTGTCGGCCACGATGAGCTCCCAGGTACCGTTCGCCTCGAGGCCATCGAACTGCGGGACCGTGAACGTGCGCTTGAGGTTGTCGGTGCTGCCGCCGGCCTTGTCGTGGAGCACGTAGGTCTTGTCGCCCTTCTTCAAGGTGACGGTGAGGTCACCGATGAAGGGGTGCGTGATGTCGACTTCGATCGTCAGGCCGTTCACGACCATGGCATCCGGCACGTCGATGGTGCTGTTCACGCCGGCTGGATCGTTGTCCTTGATGTCGAACGCGTTGGTGTTCTCGTAAACGAGGAGATCGGCAGCGGGGCCTTCTTCCTCCGCGGGACGGAGCGACATCTCGACGAGCATGCGGACCTGGTCGATGTCGATGCTGGGGTTGCCGCCACGCGCCGCCGTCGGGAGCCAGAGGAAGTCCGGGTGGTTGGTGTTGGAGTTGCCGATCCACTCACCGCCGTCGATCTTGCCGTCCTTGTTGACCTCGAGGAGGTACTGATAGCGATCCTCGCGGGTGTACTCCGAGATGACGTCGGTGAACGGCTCGGTCGAGGCGTGGCTCTCGGTGATGTAGAAGCTCGAGGCGTCCACTTCGTAGAACTTCGTGGCGTTGGCGTTGTAGGGGTACTTCGTGACCGTACACTTGCTCTCGACGCACGCTCCGAAGTTCACGTCCTGGGTACCGACCTTCACGGAACACTCGGTGTCGGCGGTGCAGGCCTTGTCGACCTCGAGCTTCAGGAGCGACGTGGCCTTGGCCAGGTCGATCTCTTCCATGTCGTGAACCTTGAACTCCACGACGGGCTGATTCCAGACTTCGTAGTTGTAAGTACGGTCCTCAGCCAGAGCGCGCTTCATGAGCCCCAGCATGTTGCTCATGACGATGTGCCAGGTGCCGGCGTTCGTGTCGCGGCACTGCTCGTCGAGGATGCGGCCGGTCTTCTCGTCGCGCTTGACCTCCTTGTCGTTGCAACGGCCGCCGATCATCGTGGCCTGGCTGCGGTCGTACTGGGAGATGAGGAGCGCCTTGATGTCCGAGACCTCGAAGGTCACGCCATTGTAGGTGACGGCGCGCTTGGGCTCGGACTCGAGCATCGCGGCGGGGACCCAGGCGTGGCAGAGCCCCCACCAGGTCTCGACGCCGTCGCGGTCGTCGCACTCGTCAGTCTTGCCGTCCTTGTCGTTGTCGAGGCCGTCACGAGCGTGCAGGTTGCCCTTGTTGTCGCTCGTCCACTTCGCGGCGGGCCCGAGCTTCTCGTAATACTCCTTCGACCAGCCCTTGGACTCGCAGTTCGACGCTTCATAGGGCTTTAGGTCGGTGAAACCTTCGGGGACCTTCCAGCCGTTGAAGGCGAGGTCGTACTTCTGGGCTGGCGACAGGACGCCACGGCCACTCCATTGGACGTTGATGCTGTCCTGATAGGTGGCCCAGTAGGTGTCCGGCCAGGGGGTGCGCTCGGCGCGGCCTTCACGGGGCAGCTTATCGAACGCGTATTCGAGCTGGAGGTTGAAGCGGTCCGGGCTGTTGGCCCAGTTCCAGTGATCGGCCTTGCCAGCGAGATCCTTACCAACGCCGGCGGGACGCGCCGTCTCGGCACCAATGACCTCTGCTTCGCCCGCGGCGCAGCCGAAGGCGAGACCCGCGATCGCGAGGGCGGCGCTACCGGGACGTACCCAATTGGAGAAAGTTCGGATGATTCGCTTGATGTTCATGGCTTCGCTCCTGGCCCGTTGATTCGCGGATGTAAAGCACATTCCGTGCCAAGACTGCAACGGTTTGTTATCATTGGGAGTTTCGCTTCAGGCTTCGCAGACCCCAGCCCGTTCGAGCGGCCGACAGCGCTGGGGTGGGGCTTTCCGGCACCAGCGTCTTCAGCCCTGCTCACCGCTGCGGGAGCGGCCGCGACCTACGCGGACGAGGACGAGGGCGAGCAGCAGCAGCGCCGCTCCGGGCGAGAAGTGATTGCGCTGACTCACGCGGCAGCCGCAGCCGCCATCCGTGCCTGCGGTCGTGTCGACGCCGGCCGTAGGGGGACCGCCGCCGCTTACATCAACGCGGGTGCCGACATCGGTATCGCCACCGAGACCGGTGTCGTCGTTCGCGGGTTGGTCCTGTACGTCCGACCCTTGAGCGTCCGCGGGGTTGTCGGTTGGACCACCCGTGTCGTTTGCTGGGTTGTCCTCGGCGTCGGGAAAGGACGTCGTATCCCCCGTGTCGAGGTCTCCGGGCTGGTCGTTCTGAACGGGTACACAGACCCCGCTCTTGCATTCCAGATCGGCGCTCCCGCAGAGGCTCTCGTTGTCGCCTTCATCGACCTCGTCGTCGCAGTCGTCGTCATCGCCGTCGCAGGTCTCCTGAATGCCGGGGCCGGGTTCGACGCACGTCGTGGACTTGAACGAGGCGCTGCAACCGATCGTGCCGTTCACGCAAAGGTCCTCATCGTCCCCGTCGCAAGGGTCACCGAGCGCCGGGAAGCCCTCATCGGCGGTCCCGTCGCAGTCGTTGTCGACGTCGTCGCAGAGCTCGACGGAGCCAACGCCTGTCTCGAGACAGACGGTCGTGACCCCATTGCTGGTGCACTGCCATGTCCCGCTCGCGCATGTATCGGCGTCCGGCCCGTCGCAGCCCGACCCGACCTTGGGGAAGTCTTCGTCCTTCAATCCATCACAGTCATTGTCCAGACCGTCGCATAGCTCGGTGAGGTTGCTCCCGGCCTCATCGCAGACGACTGAGAGACCGCTAGCGGCACAGACGAAGGACCCGAACTCGCACTCGTCGCTGTCCGGGCCGTCGCAGAAGGACCCGAGGGTCACGAAGGTCTCGTCGACCTTGCCGTCGCAGTCGTTGTCGAAGCCGTCGCACTCTTCGGGGAAGCTCGGTCCCGATTCGTCACAGGTCACACCCGAGGTGTCGCCGTTGCAAACGAAGGTGCCAAAGTCGCAGAGGTCGGCGTCGTCGCCGTCGCAATCGAAGCCAAGCGTGGGGAAGTCCTCGTCGATGACGCCATCGCAGTCGTTATCCTGACCATCGCAGCTCTCTTCTGTGACCAGCTTCGAGATGGCGTTGAGGGCGGTCGAGAGCTCGGGCCCGTTACCTGCGTTGTAGTAGCAGTTGTCGGACGCTGCCAGGTCGGTTTGCGCCGGGTTGCAGCCAGGCCGCGCGGTGTTGCCGGCGACCGCGAGCTTGTTCAGAGCGCCTGCCTTCGTCTTGGTGCCGAAGCCGACGACGAAGGTGCGAATGCGCGCTGTCGCAAGGCCCGACACGACGCCCTCGAGATCAGAGACGTTTTCGTCGGCCTCGTTGGGCTCGAGTGTGGCGGAGGCGGGCAAGCAGTCCGGCTCGCCGTCATAGTCGCCGCTTATGCAGCAGTCCTGCTCACCATCGGTGACGAGGAGCACGTACCCACGTCGGTCGACCGTCTGCAGCCCGGCGAGGTAGCTGACCGCGTCGAGCGCCTGGAACATCGGCGTGTCGTGGTTGGCGGTTGGGCCGCCCCAGAACGTGGCTCCGCCGGGGACGAGCAGGCTCTGGAACTTGGGGCCGTTCCCGAGTGCGAAGCTGATTTGAGGCGTCGGATTGAGCCCGCAGCCGCCGGCGGCCGGTTCCGGGAACATGAGGAGGCCGAAGCGTATCTCGTCGTCGAGCGCCGTTGTCGCTGCGACGAGCGCATTGGTGGCCTGCGTGTATTTCGTGCCCGCAACGGCCTTGCCCATGCTGCCGCTGACGTCGAAGACGACCAGGAGGTTCGGTTCGGTGCACAGAGGGTCGGCGCTGACGCTCGAGGTCGAGAGCGCGAGCCCTCCGAGCGCGATCAGAGTGTTCGCGATAGTCCACGCGATCTTGGCTCCAAAACGCGTGACCGTCGCGACAGTCGTTGAGGTGAAGAGGTCGTCGAACATGAATGAGCTCCGTGGTTCAGGCGCCAAGTCGCGGTCCCGCTCTACCGCATCTTGGTAGTTTTCCAGAGTTGCGGGACAAAGGGTGCTAGAAATCAGCATGGGGCGTCGCGGATACTCAACGCCGCGCTGGGCGCCGCCAGAAACACCGGGAGGAGCACGCATGGACTTGAGCGTCGGGGTCGTGATCATGGGTGGCGGACGGGGGACTCGGCTCGAGCCTCTCACGCTTCGTCGAAGCAAGCCGGCGGTTCCGGTTGGCGGCAAGTACCGGTTGGTCGACGTTCCAATCTCGAACGCCATCCACTCCGGGATGGGGAAGATATTGCTGCTCACGCAGTTTAACTCCCACTCCCTTCACCGGCATGTGCTCAACACCTATAAGTTCGACCACTTCGGTAAGGGCTTCATTCAGCTCCTCGCGGCTCAGCAGACGCCGGGCTCAAACCAGTGGTTTCAGGGGACTGCCGACGCCGTCCGGCAGAACCTGAGCTACATCGATGAGCTCAACTCGGACCTCGTGCTCATCCTGGCGGGCGACCACATGTACCGCATGGACTACCGTGCGATGGTCCGCACACTCGTGGAGTCGTCTGCAGACTTTGCGGTCGCCGTGCAACCGGTCACCGAGACCGACATCGCTGACTTCGGGGCCCTTCGGGTCGACCACGCCGGGCGAATCATCGAGTTCCGCGAGAAGCCCAAGACGGCCGAACAACGCCGGGGGCTCGCGCTCTCCGAGGACTGGCTCACGGCAAAGGGCCTCGCCGGGACGAAGCCTTACCTGGCGTCGATGGGAATCTACTTGTTCCGGAAGCGGGTCCTCTTCTCGTTACTCGACAATGATCACACGGACTTCGGCCGCGACATCATCCCAAACTCCGTCAGCACGCACCGAGTGCAAGCGCACTTCTTCACGGGCTACTGGCGCGACATCGGGACCATCGACAGCTTCTTCGACGCCCACATGGACCTGGTGAGTGAACATCCCCCGTTCCGCTTCGACGCCGCCGACTGGCCCATCTACACGCACCCTCGCTTTCTGCCGTGTGCTCGCGTATCGAACTCGACGTTTCAGCGCGCCCTGATTGGGGACGGCTCGGTGGTCGTGAACTCCACCGTCGAAGAGACGATCATCGGTATCCGGTCGCATGTACGTGGCGCGACGATTCGGCGCACGCTGCTCATGGGCGCCGATCCGAACCCGCCACAGGCCGGCCCGGAGGCGCCTGCCGTCGGGATCGGAGAAGGCACCTTCATCGAGGGTGCCATCGTCGATCTGAACGCCCGAATCGGCCGCAACGTGCGCATCGCCAACGACGCGCACATCCTCGAAGCGGACGGCGGCAGTTGGGCCATACGGGACGGTATCATCGTCATTCCGAAGGACGCCGTGGTCCCGGATGGGACCATCATCGGTGGCGGCTGAGCCGCATGACGACTAATCAAACAGCTACTTGAGCAGTCGAATCCCCGTCGCGATAAGCTCCATGAGGCTCACCGCTGCGGTCGTGACGTCTGGAGCAGGCTCATACTGAGGCACGGCGCCGACGGTGCTCACGGTCTTGATGCGTTCGTTCGCTGACTGCTCTGCCTTGGCGATCTTCTGGCTGTACACGTCTCCTCCCGCACGTATCCACGTCAAGATCTGCTCGAGTTCGCCGTGATCGAACCAGCTGCCATGCCGAGGGCACTGGTCGATGACGACGCCGCTGGCCTTGCCCCAATTCCGACGCGCCATGTGGGCAAGGCAGGTCGGGCACCGCCGGTAGACGACCTCACGCAGGCGGCGCCCCTCGCGAAAGGGCTTCATCGCGTGCTCAAACGCGACTTGATCGAAGGGCCTCGCTAAAGCGCGAGCCCGTTCGGTGACCAGCGCAATCGCGTCGTGCTCAACCCAGAGGCCGGCACAGCCGCCACATTCGAGGAGCGTCAGGTCTTGGACGCGGCGCGTCGTCAGGTGCCGCTCGGGGCACTCAGGGCATGGCAAGGTCGTCGCCGATCCGACGTCAGCCTCGCCGATCAGCGGGCGCGCGCACTGGTGGCAGAAGCGCCCGTGGGAGCTGCAGCGAGTGAGACAGGAAGGGCAGACGGTCGTCCGATCGCGTTCGAACAGTGAGAACGCCGTCCCACAGAAGGCGCAGTCAGGCTTCCCGGTTATCGCGCCGGCGCCGCACGACGGGCACCTCAAAACCTCGGCGTCTCGTGGTTCAAGGGCGTTGGCGACCACGACGTCGCCGCAGAAGCAGCGGAAACGATCGCCGGGAGGACGACTCGTCACGTCGAACTGCCGCCCACAACCATGGCACATCGAGAGAATTCGCACCCCGTGATGGTAAACCGATTTGGCTCGCACGCAACGGTGGCCTAAGGCTGCGTCATGCTTGTGCCCCGGAAGCGGAAGCGGAAGCGGAACCGGAAGCGGAAGCGGAAGCGGAAGCGGAAGCGGAAGCGGTAGCGGTAGCGGAAGCGGAAGCGGAAGCGGAAGCGGAAGCGGAAGCGGAAGCGGAAGCGGAAGCGGAAGCGGAAGCGGAAGCGGAAGCGGAAGCGGAAGCGGAAGCGGAAGCGGTAGCGGAAGCGGAAGCGGTAGCGGTAGCGGAAGCGGTAGCGGCTGGTTGACTCTCGGAGCACGAGCTTGATAGCCTTGGGACGCTCGGGGAGGCCCGTCGGCGCGTCTAGGTTTCGCTGCTGACGGGACCTTCACACTGGAGAAACTCCATGCGCGTCGCGATCCCGACCCAAATCTTCGCCCTCAGCATTGCGTCGTTGACGCTTGCAGCCTGTGGCGACGGCGATGCGGGCACGACCCCTGTCGTCACGGGTGACGCCATCAACGTTGACACCGGCGGCGGCAACGTTGGCGGAAATGACACCACGACGCTTCCCGATACGGCCAAGGACACGGGCGGGACAGACAGCGGCGACGCCGGGACCCCGATCGACGAGTACCCCGAGTGGTTCGGTCAGGAGTGCTCGGACAACAGCCAGTGCAAGGACGACGCGGTCACCGGGTTCTGCGTCGAGGACGCCGAAGGCGAGAAGACGTGCACGGTCGAGTGCACCGAGAATTGTCCTGAAGGGTACGGCTGTGCGGGCGTTCAGCTCGGAGGGGCCGACCCGACTTTCGTCTGCGTGAAGAAGACCTCGACCAACTGTGAGCCTTGCGAGACCGACGGCGACTGCATTCACGAAGGCGCGCGATGCATCGACATCGGCGAGAACGACGATGCTCCGGACAAGCGCTGCGCGATGCCGTGCGACGCCGGTCAGGCGTGTGGCGAGGGATATCAGTGCGTCAGCCAGGAGCCGAGCGCAGGTGCGGGTTTGGCCTCGCTCTGCGTCCCGACAACAGAGAGCTGCATCTGCTTTGGGGAGACCGACGGAACGAGTCGACAGTGCTCGAAAGCGCAAGAGGGCGTCGGCACCTGTTACGGCACGGAGACCTGTGACGGGGCGAAGGGCTGGATCGGTTGCTCGGCTCAGGATCCCGCCGCAGAGACCTGCAACACCGTCGATGACGACTGCGATGGCAAGACCGACGAAGACGAGGACCTGTCTCTCACTGCCTGCGAGAAGACGAACGACTTCGGCACCTGCGCTGGGCAGAACGTATGCGACGAAGGTGCCGTGACCTGCAGCGCGGTTACGCCGGCGGCCGAGACCTGCAATGGCATCGATGATGACTGCGACGGTTCTACCGACGAAGGACTCGCCGATAACGACGGCGACGAGACGTGTGACGACCAGGACGTCGATGATGATGGCGACGGCACGCCCGACGCGACCGACAACTGCGACTTCACCGCGAACCCGGACCAAGCGGACAGCGACAAGGACGGCATCGGTGATGCGTGCGAGACCGATTGCGACAATGACGGGGCTCAGGACGGCGTCGACAACTGCAAGTGCGTGCCGAACGTATCGCAGGCTGACTTCGATGAAGACGGGCTGGGCGATGCGTGCGACGACGATAGCGACGGCGACGGCATCAAGCCGCCTGTCGACTGCAACGACTTCGACGCCGCAGTCGGCGGTGCGATCGAGCTCTGTGACGGCAAAGACAACACCTGCAACAACGTCGTCGACGAAGGGTTCCCGGACACGGACGGCGACCAACTCAAGGACTGCCTCGACACCGACGACGACAATGACGGCGATCCGGACACCGAGGATTGTTCGCCGAGCAACGGCAACGTAGGCTCGTCGGAGCCTGAGCTCTGTGACGGCATCGACAACAACTGCGATGGCAACACCGACGAAGGTTTCCCGGACTTCGATGAGGACGGCACCTGCGACGGCATCGACACCGATCAGGACGATGATGGGTTCACGAACGACAAGGATAACTGTCCGACCGTGCCCAACCCGGACCAGACCAACTCCGATAAGGACTTCCCGGGCGACGCTTGCGACACCGACAAGGACGGCGACGGCGTGCTGAACACGATTGACAACTGCCAGCTCGTGGCCAACCCAGAGCAGACCAACCTCGACGGCGACGCACTAGGCGACGCCTGTGACAGCGACGACGACGGCGACGGCAAGCCGGAAGGCAGCGGCTCGGACTGCAACGACAAAGACGCAGCCGTTTACTTCGGCGCCCCGGAAGTGTGCGACGACAAAGACAACAACTGCAATACGACGGTGGACGAAGGGTTCCTGGACACCGACCTTGACCAAAAGAAGGACTGCGTCGACGACGACGACGACGGTGACGGCTACCCCGACGAGCTCGACTGCGCTCCGCAGAGCGTATTGATCGGCCCGGACGCTCCAGAGACCTGCGACGGCTTCGACAATAATTGCAACATCGAGATCGACGAAGGGTGCCCTCCGACGTCCGTGAACATCATCTTCCCGAGCGCGGTGGTCACCGGCACCACCGCGAGTGGACTGAAGCTGACCTTGAGCGTGGGAGTGCCCGGCATCGTTGGCACCGTCGCACCTGCGGGCCCCAGCGGCTACGCCGTCGACTGGGGCTTCTACTACACCCTCCCGTAGCCGCCCGACCTCGGGTCGCCCAAGACGCGGGCAACCTGAGTGCGATTCCGGCCCAGCCGGCTCGCCCGCGCGGCGCTTCCATCCAGGCTAACCATGACGAACGTGACAGGGCGAGCCAGTGCGCCCGGCAAGGTCATCCTCGCGGGCGAACATTTCGCCGTTCACGGCGTTCCTGCGCTCGCCCTTCCCTTTACAGGGGCGTGCACGACCGTGAGCGTGGCCCCTGCTCCACCCGAGACCGTCACACTCACCGCGGCGCTGAGCGAGAACGATCACGCCCGTGCGCTCACGGTGGTCGAGGCCGCGCTCACCCGGCTCGCGCTACCGCGCGCGTGGACCGTGTCAGTCGACTCCACGATCCCTGTGGGTTTTGGGCTTGGGTCTTCTGCCGCTTTCGCCGTCGCGCTAGTTCGGGCATTGCTCATGGCAGCCGGGCTCAGCGCGACGCCGGAAGACGTACGGGAGCATGCACACGCCCTAGAGCGGCTCTTTCATGGCTCACCCTCGGGCCTAGACGACTCGGTCGTCGCTTACGAAACTCCGATCGCTTTTCGGCGAGGTGAGGCCCCCGAGCGGCTCGTCCCTGGAGCGCACTTTCGCTTCGTGCTCGGTGCCGTGGGCTACGCCGGTTCGACCATGGAGGCAGTGGCATCTGTAAGACGGAGGGCTGAGGCCGATCCGCCGTGGTTCTCGAAGCTCAAAGACTCGGCCGGTAGCGCGGTGAGTCAGGCGCGCACCGCGCTGGAGTCCGGGGACGCGCATGCGCTCGGGCGTGCACTCGATGACTCTCATGGGCTCCTGCAAGAGATCGGTGTTTCGACGCCTGAGCTCGATAGTTTGGTGGTAGCAGCGCGCGACGCCGGCGCCCTAGGTGCCAAGTTGACCGGCGCGGGCTGGGGCGGCTTCATGATGGCGCTGGTGACGCCGAACCGACATGCCGGGGTTCGTGACGCCCTTTCGAAAGCAGGGGCCACCCTCGTTCTCGAGCTCGACGTCGGCCCCGTTCCGGAGAACCGCCGTGGCTCTGACGGCTCTAAATAAACGCAATCATTGACTTCCCCCTGTAGAGGCACTTCATGAACGGACGAGCTACTGCCAGAGCAAGCGCCAACATCGCGCTCGTGAAGTACTGGGGCAAACGTGATCCCACGCTGAACCTGCCCGCAAGAGGCAGCTTCTCCGTCACCTTGGCCGGCCTCACCACCACGACAACCGTGACGATCGGCGCGAGCCGTGGCGAGGACCAGCTCGTCCTGAACGGCGAGCTGGCAGATGCCGGCGTGCTGAAGAAGGCGAAGAGGGTCCTCGACCCACTCCGCGACCGCGCGGGGGCTCGCGCGGCCTTCCAAGTCAGCTCGAACAATGACTTCCCGACAGGTGCTGGACTCGCGTCGAGCGCCTCTGGTCTCGCGGCGCTCGCCGTGGCGACGGCTGGAGCGCTCGGCCTCGAACTCGACTCGGCAGAGCTCAGCCGCGTCGCGCGCGTCGGCTCCGGCTCAGCTTGCCGCAGCCTTTACGGCGGCTACGTCGAGTGGCTGGCCGGAGAGCGAGCCGACGGCGTGGATTCGTATGCCGTGCCACGATTCGACGCCGACTGGTGGGATCTCCGTGTCGTCGTAGCCGTCGTCGCCCCGGGTAAGAAGGCGGTCAGCAGTACCGACGGCATGACGCACACAAAGGACACGAGCCCTTTCCACGAACCTTTCTTGGCGACAGTGGACGGCGACCTGAGCGCGGCGAAGGCGGCCGTCTTCGCGCGGGATCTCTCAGCGCTCGGCCAGGTGGCGGAGCGCAGCTCCCTCCGGATGCATGCGGCGATGCAAGGTGCTGATCCCGCGCTCGTCTACCTCGCTCCCGAGAGCTGGGTCGTCATTTCAGCCGTTCGGAAGCTGCAAGAAGCTGGCGTGCCGGTGTTCTTCACCGCGGACGCGGGGCCGAACATCAAGGTCTTCACGACGCCTGAAGCTCAGGACACCGTGCGGTCCGCTTTGATCGACCTCCCCGTGGTGCGCCGCCTCGTAGCGGCACGCCCAGGTGGCGCCGCCGAGCGCATCGAGTGATCCCCATGGCGGGTAAGGGCCTTCGCACCGCAGACGACGGCGTCGTTCGCTTCGCGCTGCCTGGCAAGCTGATGGTCGCCGGTGAATACTCCGTTCTGCGCCCGGGTGGCCTAGCCCTCGCCTTCGCCGCAGGTGTGGCGATCGAGGTCGATGCCAGCCCGGCTCGAAACACCGAAGACGGCCTGCACCTCGTGCGTCGCGACACTGGGGCGACGTGGGATGGCGAGGCAGCGGTCCCAGCCGACCTTCGCTTCCTCCTTGCCGGCGTGCGAGCGGGCGGGCTCACCGCCGGTAGCATCGCCGCGTGGGCTCCTCAGGAGACCGGGATTGGAGAAGCGAAGCAAGGCCTCGGCGGGAGCGCGGCGGCCGTGGTCGCCGGGCTCCTCGTGGCCCATCGACTCCGAGGATTACCCATTGACCGGGACCGCTTCGTGAGCGCCGCTGTCGTCGCGCACGCTGCGGAACAAGGTGGACGAGGCTCGGGCTATGACGTAGCCACAATCGCCCTCGGTGGCGCGACCTTGTGGCGTGTCGACGAGACCAAAGGCGCCGCGGTCGTCCGCGGCCATGCGACCGCGCTCTCACTGCACCCTGGCCTCGAGATCATGACCGGCTTCACCGGCAACAGCGCCAGCACGACCCAGCTCGTGGGGCGGGCCCTCGGCGCGCTGACCCTGGCAGAACGCGACGCCGCGCTCGAGGCCCTTGGCCGCCCGGTCGCACCGTTGGTTGCCGCGCTCTCAGCCGGAGACCCGACGGCGATGCGCTTAGCGGCCGACGATGCTAATGACGCGCTGAGGCGTTTCGACCGCCTGACGAATGCCGGCATCCTTACCGAGAGCATCGAGTCGTTACTCGCCACTGCCAAGGGGCTTGCGCCCTGTCGGGTCTCCGGGGCTGGAGGAGGCGACTCGGTCATCGCGTTCGACGTCGTGCCGGGCTCCCTCACTGCGCTCGAGACACGGTGGCGTTCGGCCGGATTCTCGACTCGGCGCTATGCCATCGCCACCAACGGGGCGATCGCTGAGGGCTGTCGTGAGTCCGACGTCCCGACAGAGAAATGTGCGACCTGAGCCTCAAAAGTCGTTGACCGAGCCCGAAGTGGGGTCTATAAAAGCGTCCACCTCCGGGCGAATAGCTCAGTGGTAGAGCGTCGCCTTTACACGGCGAGGGTCACAGGTTCGAAACCTGTTTCGCCCACCAGAAAAGGTTCAAAGCGGCTCGCGACAGGGAGCCAATATTTTGGGGTGGTAGTTAAGTCGGTTATAACGCCGGCCTGTCACGCCGGAGGCCGCGGGTTCGAGTCCCGTCCACCCCGCCGAAAGCAAAAGCCCGGAAGGTTCACCTTCCGGGCTTTTGTGTTTTAAGCTCAGCATTGCGCCACTGGGGGGGCCGCCACAGCGCCACTGGGGGGGCCGCCACAGCGCCACTGGGGGGGCCGCCAAAGCGCCACTGGGGGGGCCGCCACAGCGCCACTGGGGTCTCGCCGAAGCGCCACCGGGGGCTCGCCGAAGCGCCACCGGGGGGCTCGCCGCAGCGCCTTCGAATCACCGCTTCTGGGACACCTTCGTCAGGATCGTCCGAAGATCGCCGCTGTCGGCGTAGAACTCTTCCGTCGCGGGCGAGTTGATGAGGATTCGCTCGACGTCTCGCAGGAGAGCCTTCGGAGAGTTCGCCTCGATCATCGTACGTGCAAGCTGCTCGACGAGGGCGTCGGCGGAATCCGGGACGAGCTCGATGAGCTCGCGGGCTTCGAGCTCGGCGATGAGCTCGCGGGCGACCCGGGGAGCCTCGCGCTCGAGCTCGCTCTGCGGAGGAAGGTAAGGCTGAACGAACTCGATAGCGGCGGCCGAGGTCTGTCGCGCGTGCGCTACCGCGGCCGACAGCGCCGGGTCGTCCGCCGCCTTGAGCGCAGATTCGAGCGCCCACGAGAGGTCCTCGTGAGCCGCGGCCGGGACGGTCTTCTTGCCGAAACGAAGCTCGATGAGGAGGCGGCAGAGGCCGGACTTGTCCAGACGATCTTGGAAGAGCTCGAGCGCCGTGAGCCGTGCTGAGCTGCCCATGAGCTGAATGGAGTCCTTGATGACGCGGTTTACCGCCACTTCATCGCCGACGGCGGCGAGGACTGGGATAACGTCTTCCCACAGCTCTGGGCGCGTCTCGAAGACCTTCAGGACGATGTCCTGACAGCTCTTGTGACGACGGCGTTCGAGCGCCGCCGCCGCGCAGGCAGTCACCGGCCCGGCAGGCGCGGCGGCGAGGACCTCCGCGATGGCGATGGTCGCCGCCTTGCCCTTCATCTCGTGCAGGCGCTCTACCGCCTTCACGGCACGCGGCGTGTCAGCGAAGTTGAGGTTGCTGAGGATCTCTTCGATTGCGAGGTCTTCCATTGGGCGCTTTCTACCCGGTTTCCATTGCCTCGGGTAGAGCGGATTTCAAGAGCAGTACAAGTATGAGCTGCCGTGCCCATTAGGAGGAGACTCAGGGGCGACGGCCGGCTGGCTTGTGCCTGCGCTAGGGAAATCCGTGTGCTTCATTTATCGTTGGCCGAGGCTCCTGTCGGACACGCTCTAGCCCCCTCACTTACCCAGCCCCCCCCCGGAGCGCGGGCTGATCGACTCGCTGCTAGACCTCGACGGTCTCACCGACAGCGCCCTCGAAAAGGCGCTCGATGGGGCCATCCACCTCGTTCGCGATCCCCTGTATCGGGCGGCCGCGACCTGGCTCGGTGACGACCGGCTGAACGCGCTGATCGCGGGTGGGCAGCTCCGGTATCCATGAACTAGGGGAACCGTTTCAGTGGGTCGGACAAAACTCCGATTGGCGTCCACCGGCAATTTTCTAGCATCGAGTTGCTCTCGCTCAAAGGCGGGCGATGCAGCCCGCCTTCGTCGATCGAGTACGCGCCTATCGGCGCCCAGTCGAAGCAAGAGGGCGGCTGCGTCGGCAGTCCGTGCGC
>CANMLD010000020.1 GCA_947498315.1 Pseudomonadota bacterium
TCGCCCTCCTCGCCGGGCGCTTCGCTTTGCCCGCCTCCGGGGGGCTCCGGCTGACACTTGACGAGCCCTGCGCTCGCCAGATGGCGATATGTGCTTGGAGGTCCAGCATGTTCCGGCTCATGGGAGGGAGGGCCCGGACCGGGATGGCGAATTCGTCACGAAATCGACAGCGTGGGCTTGACGGGATTTCGAACCTCCACAAATGCCCCCAGAAGCCTCTAAACGTGGTCGAGGCGACGAAAACGGCGGAATGGGTCGCGAAGGGGCCTTGTGGGCGGCCGGAGGGGCCGTCTCGGACGTCCGGGTGCCGATATGTCGCTTTGGGTGAAAATGCGCTGAAAATCGGTGTGTTACACTCATTCAGCAAGCCCCCCAGGAGGTCCCAGATGAGTGTCGAAGCCCCCACCGTCACCCGCGTTCACCTTCGCAAGCGTCTCTCGGATTCGGAGCTCTCGGTCGAGCTCGCCGCCACTGCCCGTCGTGAGCGCGCGGCCCTCGCGGCGCTCCTCGGCTACCTCGGTCAGTTCGACGAACGGAAGGTCTATGCGGCCGCGGGCTTCAGCTCGCGTGCTTCACCTCGACCACCGCATACGCCGTCCACCATTTCGGCTGGTCCGAGGCGTCGTCGTGGAGCTGTACCCAGGCGAGCGCATCCAGGCGGCTCGACTCTGCGTCCGATTCCCGGTGTTGCTCGGCGTCATTGCAGACGGCGGGCTTCACCTCTCGGGCGTCTGCATGCTCGCGCCCATCACGAACGACGAGACGCTCCCGCGCATCCTCGCCGACGCGCCCGGGCTGAAGCGGTGGGAGCTCCAGATGTACATCGACGCGCTGCGCCGGGAACGGACGCCGACAGAGCCGCTGCCGCCTTCGCCGCCTCTCCAACTCGACCTGAGCGTCGTCGAGACAACGAACGCGGAGGCCGATCGCTACGGCGCCGCCCCGGTCGCCCGGCCGGCGCCCGAGCCGCCTGACCCGCGTTGGCGTCGGCCGCTCCTGCCGCCCCCGCGATCCGCGACGACTCACGCACTCGGTGTGAAGGTCGACGCCGCCTTCGAGGGCACTCTCGCCCGCGCCCGCGCGCTCCTCGCGCACACCGACGCGGGTCGGGACGACGCCGTCCTGCTGAAGCGCGCCCTCGACCTGCTCATCGAAACCGAGCAACGGCGGCGCTTTGGCTCCACGTCGTCGCGCTCCCGGGCGGGAGGCTCCACCCCGAAGGCTCGAAGCGAGCGGAGGGCCGTGCCCGTCGTCGTCCGAAACGAGGTCTTCGTCCGCGACGGCGGACGCTGCACCTTCACGAGCGACGACGGTCACGTCTGCGGCTCGGACTACCTAATCCAGCTCCACCACCCCGCAGGCCTCGCGCGTCCACGACGCTTCCGGTGGCTCACCGCCGCAGAATGGCCCGATAGGGCCACTCTGCGAATGAGCCCGCTTTCGCCACCCGAAACGCCGTGGCCATCGCGAGTACAGTCGATTGGCCGTCGAGGCCAATCGGCGGGAGGGCGACTTCGCAGCACCTCCGGCCGACGATTCAGGGCTATCTGCGCGATGACCGCATGGTGGCCGACCACGTCCGGCGCGATGGAACAGCGCTTACGCCATCAGACGGTCGGGTCGAACCAGTCCTCGATATCAGGTCCGTTGGCCTGAAGCGAGGGCGTGCGGTTGCGGGTCGGGTCTGCGAGCGTTAAGCTCCCGCGCTCGAAAGCTGCCGCTGGCCCAGCCAGCGTCACTCACGCAGGAGAACACGGTGATCCTCTTCGGATTCGATCCCTCGAAAGCCATGGTGGGCCTCATGGGGCTCTTCTTCGCGCTCGGCTATACGGTCGCCAAAGTCGCTGATAGGGCCGACCCGCGTCAGATCGGTGCGGCTCCTACTGCGGCGGCACCCATGGCTGCGGCGCCTGTCGTCGTGCCTGCCGCCGCTCCGGCTCCCGCGGCTGCCGCTGCGCCGGTCGCTGCACCGGCTCCCGCGCCCGCGCCCGTCGTCGCTGCGGCGCCCGTCGCACCGCCCCCGGTATCACCTCCGCCGGCTGCCCCTCCGCCGGCTGCCCCTCCGCCGGCTGCCCCTCCGCCGGCTGTCCCGGCCACCCCGCCGCCCGCCGCGCCTGCCGCCGCACCCGCGCAACCACCGGCCGACCCGAACCAGGTCTGGAAGGTGTCCGTTCGCGCGGAAGACGCGCAGTTCGGCCCGGAAGACGCTCCCGCGACTGTGGTGCTCTTCTCGTCCTTCGGCTGCTCGCCCTGCACGCCCTTCGCCGAGGCCCGAACGAAGCTGAAAGAGAAATTCGGCGACAAGGTGCGCCTCGTCTGGAAGCACAAGGTCGTGCCGGCGCAGCACCCGGACGCCATCGCCGCCTCGACCGCGTCGCTGGCGGCCAAGAACCAGGGCAAGTTCTGGGAATACCACGACAAGCTCTTCGCGACTCAGGCGCTCGACCCGGCCAGCCTCGAGCAGCACGCGAAAGACCTCGCGCTCGACCTCGACAAGTTCAAGGCCGACATGGCGTCCCCCGCGCTGCGTGGTCAAGCACTGACCGACGCGCTCCTCGCGAATGAAGTCGCGGCACACAGTATGCCAAACGTGCTGGTGAACGGCGTCCGCATGGCCGGCGACAAGTCGGTGGACAACATGATGACCGTCGTCGAGGCCCAGCTCGCCAGGGCGGAGGCGGCCATCAAGGGTGGCGCTGACGCCAAGACCTACTACGACAAGGCAGTGTCTAGCGGGAAGACCTTCCCGCAGATGGACCCCGTCAAGATCACGGTCAGCGACGTGAACACGCCCATCCTCGGCAAGAAAGACGCGCCCATTACGGTGACGGCTTTCGAAGACTTCGAGTGCCCCTTCTGCGCCCAGATCGCGCCTGCCATCAAGGCCTTCCACTACGCGAACCCCGATCAGGTGCGCATCCTCTACAAGTTCACGCCGCTGCGGGACATCCACCCGAAGGCGCAGCTCGCTTGCGAAGCCGCGGCGGAAGCCGAA
This sequence comes from Pseudomonadota bacterium, assembly GCA_947498315.1. Lineage (GTDB taxonomy): Bacteria > Myxococcota_A > UBA9042 > SXOO01. Next base: position 2,996 of record CANMLD010000020.1, read on the forward strand.
GCGCAGGGTAAGTTCTGGGAATACAAGGACGCGCTCTATCAGAACCAGAAGGCCCTCGACCGGGCCGACCTCGAGCGCTATGCCGAGCAGCTCGGCCTCGACATGGCCGCGTTCAAGGCGGCGCTCGACACCGGCAAGCACAAAGCGACCATCGACGCCCACCTCGCGGAAGCGGGTCGCGCCCAGGTGAGCGGCACGCCCTCCATCTACATCAATGGGCAGAAGTACCAAGGTCCACGCGGCTATCCGCCCGAGGGCATGGAGGCCATCGCGCGCGCCTACTTCGGGATGAAGTAGCGAGCCGCCGTGCCGCCACTTCCGGGCTCGCCGGGGCCATCCTCACGAGCCCGTATCGACGAGGTTCTACGCTATTGGCTCCTCATGATTCGTCACGAGGAGGCGCTGGCGGCGACGATAAAATCGGCCCCACCGGCCCCGGAAAGCGGCGTCCCGAACCTCCTCGATCCGTCACGAGGGCAGACCTACTTCAAGCTCCCTCCCGAAAAGAGCGACAGTGGGCAGGCCGAGCTTCTGAGCGTGCTCTTGCGCGAGAAGCGCCTCCACACGCTGCCGCTCACGGGCGACCGCGTCCCCTTCTTCGAGCACTGGCTGCAGAACCAATATCGCCGGCAACGCTTCGCGAAGGGCGAGACCGACGCGCTCGGCGAGGTCCTCATCGGCTTCCCGACCTTGTACTCGTCACGGCGGGGCGAGCTCGCGACCTTGCTCCGCTTTCCAGCCGAGAAGCTGCGTTTCCTCACCGAGACTGGTGAGGAGTTCGTGCCGCCCAAGCGCCGAGCGCGGGAGAACAAGCTGCTCCCGCCACCGCCCATCACGCTCGAACTCCTGCTCCCGGAGCTCGACGTCGAGGTGCCCTACGCCGTCGACGAGAACGCGCTCTCCCGGCTGCTCGGCTGTCAGGAGGAGCAGGTCGGGATGTTGGCCCGCTATCTTCGCGACGACGGTCCGCACACACCGCGCGACGTCATCAGCGCTGTCCTGCGGCTTCTGAACGCGTCGCCCGAGGTTGAGATTAGCCGCACGGCGTGGTTTGACGAAGGACCCGACCCGCTCGCGAGCCCAGACGACGCCGACTCCGTCGCTCACGATTGGCTGAGGGTCCTGTCGGCGGCCGTGGATCGTCGCGCGATAGCGCTCGTGCGGAGCTTCCCGCTCGGCCTCGTCTGGGATGGCGGTGCTGTCTATGCGACGCATCATTTGCAGCGAGATTTTGAGGATTTGCTCGACGGCCTCGACATCGACCTGAACGCGCCGCTCGGTCGCTATCTCACAATGCGCCCCGGCGGCATCGCGAAGGCGTCGCACTACGGCCACACCGGCAAAGCGCCGACGCCCGACCAGCGCGCCGTGGCCGACCGCTTCCTCGGCTCGACGCTGACGGTCGCCGAAGGCCCGCCGGGCACGGGCAAGACGGCGCTCATCTTGAACCTCGCGGCCCACACGCTCATCGAGCAGTGGTCGAAAGTCACGGGGGACGACGACCCGCCTGAAGCGCCGCTCCTCCTCGTCACGTCGACCAACAACCGCGCGGTCGACAACGTCACTGACGCACTCGCGCTCGAACCGGGCCCTGATCGGTTGCCGCTCGCCCTTCGTGTCGGCAGCCGTGTCGTGCTGGCGACGACCACCCGTGACTTGCTCGAGCGCACCCTCGTGTGGCTCGAGACGACACCGAAGCCGGACGCGGCGTCGGCCGCCGAGATACGGCGCGACTTCCGCCAGCGCATTGCCGACATCCGCGACGCCATGAAGCCCGTGCGCGCGGCGCGGGCTGCCGACGAGACGATGAAGGAGCTCCATCAGGAGCGACTCGAGCTCGAAGAGCGCCTCGTAGTGGCCGATCGCGCCCGAGCCGATCGCGACCGCGAACGCGGCTCCGCCCTGCCGGGCGACGCGGACGCGAGCCTCGTAGCGGAGTGCCTGCTGTGGGTGCGCAGCGCGTCCCGTGCCGCGTCGAAGGCCCTCCGTCGCCACGTCCGCTTCAGTGAGAAGCCGCGCGTGGACAACCCGCTCGCTCCGGCGGACCTCGACCGCGCCATGAAGTCGTGGGCCGAGGTGTGGTCTGCTGTCCCCGAGCCGGGCCGGGAGCTCTTGGAATCGTGCGGCTTGTTGCTGCTGCCCGACCCCCCCGACGACGAAGCGACCGGCGACGAGTGGCACGAGGCCTTCGAGTCTTTGGACGACCTGTTCGACGACGCCACGCACGACCTACAGGGCCGGCTGACGGTCATCGACGTGAGCCGGGAGGACGACCCCGAGTTCTTGCGTGAGCGGCTCGACGCGGTCGACCTCCGCATCGCCGCGTTGAAGAGTGGCGGCGCGCCCATCGAGGTCCTCGAGAGCCATTTGCGGGCGACGCTCGACGAGCTCGAGAGCGGCCTCTTCGATCACGCGCGCCTCGTCCGGGAGCTGTGGGCTGCCGAGAACCGGGACCGCCTCGTCGACGCGGTTCGCCAGATCATCAAAGAGGTCGAGGGGCGCGGCTCATTGCGCACGCTCGCCGAGCGCGGCGGACCTTTCCGCGAGCTCCTGCGCCTGTTCCCGGTCTGGGGCTGCACGCTCCTGTCCATCGCCAACGTCTTCCCGGCCACCCCACGCAGCATCGCGCGCGTCGTCGTCGATGAAGCCGGGCAGGTCCATCCTGCACACGTCGTCTCGGCGCTCTATCGAGCCGAGCAGGCACTCATCGTCGGCGACACGAACCAGCTCGAGCCGGTCGTCGAGGTCGACGCGCGAGAGGAGGCCCGCGTCATCCGGCGCGCCCGTGGACAGCTCGACCTCGCTCGACTCGAGCCCTTCCGGACGCTCTCGACGCGGCTCACCTCAGCCCAATCGCTCGGTCGCCTCGCCGTGAAGAACGTGCCGCGCCTGCGAGACCACTTTCGCTGCCAACCCGAGATCATCGCCATCTCGAACCGCCTCTGCGACTACGACCTGCGGATCCACACCGAGCCCGGTTCCCTGCACTGGATCGCCCCGCGCCTGAAGACCCCGGTCCTTGGCGTCCACGTCACCGGCCTTCAGGAGTCCTTCCTCGGCTCCTGGCGCAACCCGGCCGAGTGCCGCACCGCCATCGCGCTGGCTCAGGACCTCATCCACCACGGCGTGAGCCCCAGCCAGATCGCGCTCCTCACCCCTTATCGCGGCCAGCTACGGGCCCTTCGCGACGGCCTGAGGGCCGCCGGCCTGCCTTTCGACGACGGCGACACCGAGCTCGAGAACCCCCAGGGCAACCTCTTCGGCGGCTTTCAGGCCGGCACCATAACGACCGGCACGGTCCACCGCTTCCAGGGCGGCGAACGCGACGTCGTCATCTTCTCTGCCGTGGTCACTGAAGACCGATCTTTACCCTTCCTGAACCAGCGCAAGAACCTGGTGAACGTCGCGGTCTCGCGCGCCCGGCTCCACTTCGTCCTCATCGGCCACGGCGACGTCCTGGCGCGTGGCCCCGTGACGGCGGAGCTCGTGCGATCGGTGCCGGAGGGGAGTTGGCTCTAAGCCAGCTCGACCTCGAAAGATCGTTGGGTGAGATCGACGGGAAGGGACGCAAGTTCGAGATTACGGCGACTCGGTACTCCTCATTCGCAGGAACAGCCTCTCCGCGAGCCCCGGATTCGACCCGTCCATCCGCCAAATGAAGCCGTCGAGCACATAGTGTGTCGCCTGAGGGACGCTCAGCAGCGGGATAGCGAGTAACGCGACGATGTCGCCGGTGGGGAGCCAGTCCTGGGCATTTAGGAACCAGGCGCCGTGTTCGTGCCAGACGAGGCCGTCCCAGAGCAGCTCTTCGGCGAAAGCGAGCGCGAGGACCAGCGCCAAGAAGGTCAAGGCGCGGCGGCCGAGGCGGGTGAGCGTCGGTGCCACGAGGCCGGGCTCGCGGACGCGGCGGTCCGTGACGTGCCAGACCAGCGCGAGATACGGGACGCCATGGAGCAGTACGTTCGTGAGCGTGTAGGTGAGGTCGCCGTTCAGGAGCACGATGCCGACGAGCCAGTTGGCCCACGTCGTCGCCATCACCAAATCTTTCATGGGGTTACGCGGACCCCGTAAGCGGCTGGCTAGCCACAGCAGCGCCGTCGCGCCATAGACGGGCCATGCGAGCTGCATGATGGTGGCGTCGAGCGGGCCGGCGAAGTCGCCTTCGATGAACCAGTGGAAGGCGCGCGGGTTCGTGTGCCAGTCGAGGACGGGGACCGCCGTGCCGACCCAGACCGCGGCTTGATCGAGGCGCCGCGTGGTCGGGTCCCGCTCGCCGGCGGCGTGGCGGTAGAGCATGACCATGCCGACCTGTTGCTTGATGAAGTGGTGGACCGCGACGTAGGCGAGCGCCCGCCAGAACCACAGGGGATCGACGGCCACGAGCAGGAGCGAGGCGAACGCGATCGCTGTTGGGAGTCCGAAGTAGACCCAAGGCCGTCGGCGACGCTCGACCGGGTCGAGGTAGACGCGGTAGAGCGTGGACCAGACGTGGGCGACGTCGACGCCCACCACGATCAGGAGGAAGGCCCACGCGGGGGTCTCGGCGTGCTGAAGGCCGGTGCCGGCGAGGCCGAGGACCAGAACCAGCGGGACAATCCCGGGCGCGGCGATGAAGGCGAGGTCGAACGCGGGCGAGCGTAAGGTGGGGAAGGTCACGCGCCTGTCGCTGGTCACAGGATGAGCGCGTCTCCGGACGCCGGGATGGGGCGCGAGAGCGCGGCCTCGAGCGCGCGGCGCGCGGTGGCGATGGCCGCCGGGCCCGCTTCGAGGCGGAAAGGCCCCACGCGCGGGAGGTCGTTCACCACGACCGTGAGCATGGACTCGCGAGCCGCGTAGAGCGAGAGCCGCCGGATGTGGCGCCTGACTCGGGACCGGGTCGAGAGGTGGTGGTAGAGAACGCGGCGGCCGTGCGGCATGCCGTCGAGGCCGGAACGGTCGAGGACCCCGCCGTCGATATGCGGGCGGCCGTCGATGGCGACGGGGTGGAAGAGCCCCGGGAAGGTGCACGAGGCGCGGATCGCGCGGGCGAGCGGGCCTTCCGTCACGACGTTGGTCTCGCGGCGCATCACGTCAAAGGTCGAGACTGCCAGTGGTCTCGCGCAGCTCTCGAAGTTCGCCGCGCCGAGCTCGCGTTCGAGGAGCGCCTCGAAGAGGGCCCCGCGCAGGAGGCCGAGACCCGGGCTCGGATCCCAGAAGTCTCCTCGGCGCACGCCGGTGAAGAGGCGCTCGAGCTCGCTCATGCGGCGTCCGCTGGCCCAGAAGCCCGCGACCATGGCGCCAGCGCTGGAGCCAGAGAGGCGTTCGGGTTCGAGCCCCGCGTCTTCGAGTGCCATGGCGAAGCCAGTGTGCGCGAAGAAGCCGAAGAATCCGGCCGAGAGCGTCAGGCCGTAGGGGGCCTCGGCCAGCCACTCGTGGAGAGTCGGGCGTGCTCTGCTCAATTGACGGCGGTCGGGACGCGCAGGCTGAAGGGCGCGATCTGCGCACGGAAGGTCTCCGTGTCACCAGAGGTCACGCGGATCATGCCGTAGCTGCCTTCCATGGTCCCGAACTCGGTCCGGAGTGGGCAGAAGCTCGAGTACGAGTGGCTCTTGCCGGGAGCGATGGTGGGGGTCTCGCCCACCACGCCGACCCCTTCGACGCGTTGGGTGTCCCCAACGGCGTCTTTGATGACCCAGTGCCGGGTGAGCAGCTTCACGGCAGTGCGACTGCGATTGACGATGGTCACCGTGTAGGAGAACAGGAACTGACGGTGCGACGGCGTCGACTGCTCCGGCACGTAGCGGGCTTCGACTCGGACGACGACGTCTTCCGTGATGGCTTCGGATCGGCCCGTGATCGTGTGGCTCACGTCGGCTCCTGTGCTGCGGGGCCCGACTCTCGTCGGGCGCCGCGGGTGGGGCATTTAGGGGGGAGATCAGTGATGGTGGTGGCCGCCCGGTCCGTGGACGTGGCCGTGGCTCAGTTCGTCCGCGGTCGCTTGACGGACGGCCGTGACCTCGGCCGTGAAGTGCAGGATCTTGCCCGCCAGCGGGTGGTTACGGTCGATGAAGACCGTCTGACCGGAGATCCCTGCGATCCAGATGGGGAAGGGCGAGCCGTCCGGGGCGCGTGCGATGAACTGCGTGCCCGGCTCTAGGACTGCCGACGCCGGGAAAGCCGAGCGGTCGATAGGCTGCGGCGTGCCGTCGCGTAGGCCATAGCCCTCTTCAGGCTGCACCTTGACCTCGACCTTGTCGCCGACGGTCTTGCCGAGCAGCGCGTTCTCGAGCCCCACGACGATCTGGTGGTGACCGTGCATGTAGGTGAGGGGCTCTCCCGGCTCCGACTGGTCGATGACCGCGCCGTCGTCGCCGCGGAGGACGTAGTTGATCAGGACGACGGAGTTCTGGGCGATGGTCTCGTGGCTCATGGGCGTTTCCTTTTCGCGGGGCACTTTTGCGAGCACGGGGCGCCGTGTCGCTTGGTTCAAGGGAGTAGGCCTTCTCAGTCGTGGTTCCCGTGAACTGGAGCCCGCGGATGAGCAGAGTCGGCACCACGTTCGCTCCGAGCGAGGACCACCACGCCGGGACCGCGCTGCGGGCCGCCGTGACGCCCTCGATGCGGACGAACGCGGAGAGGATGCTATCTGTGAATCGCAAGTTCTGCACGCCCTCAGAGAGGCGACCGTCTTCGATGAGGAAGGTCCCGTCTAGCGTGACGCCCGAATCTACCAGACGTTCGTTCTCCAGCGCATCAACGCGGGTCTGCAGCGCGGCGACCTGGGCCTCGACGAACGACTCTGTGCCTCACGAGCGTCGGTCCTGGCCTCGACAGCCAGCGACCTGCTAGCGTGCCGCGGATGGCCCTCCCGATCGCGCTCCTCGCCGCCCTCCTCGGCTCCCATCCCGCCGACCCACTGCACGTGATCGTTCAGGAAGTTGCACCTGATCGCTGGATCGCCACAGTGTCCGATCCCGCCCGGGGGACTCGGCGAATGGGGGCGTCGATCCCGCTCCCGACCGGCTGCACCGTAGAGAGCCCTGGAGAGCCCGGCGAAGCCGATGGGCACGGCGCGGCTCACTCGAGTGGTGGCTGGTGGTATTGCCCTAGCGGGCTCACGAGCCTTGGAGTCACTGGGCTCGACGCGCGTCGCATCGCGCTCGTGCGGCGTGTGGACCAGCGCGGCGTCGAACAGTCGCGTGTCGCGAGCGCCACGGCGCCGCAAGTACAGTTCGAGTCCGTCAGCTCGGACGCTGCTCGCGGCGGGCTCTTGTCGTACGGTCGGCTGGGGGTGGAGCACATCCTGGGCGGCATCGACCATCTGCTCTTCCTGGTCGGGCTCTTCATCCTCGTGCCGGCGCCACGGCGGCTCATCACCACGATTACGGCCTTCACACTTGGCCACAGCGTGACGCTCGGAGCGCAAGCGCTCGGCGTCATCGAGCTTGCCCCCGCGCCCGTCGAAGCGCTCATCGCGCTGAGCCTAGTCTTTGTGGCCGCCGAAGCGCTTCGTCGCGGCGCCGCAGCAACCGCCCGCTTCAGCCCAGAGCTCGCCGCGGGCACCTTCGGGCTCCTCCACGGCTTCGGGTTCGCGGGCGCGCTCGCCGACATTGGCCTGCCCGATCGCAACGTCTTTGCTGCCCTTCTCGGCTTCAACCTCGGCGTGGAGCTCGGGCAACTGCTCTTCGTCGCCGGCGCCCTCCTCATCGCGCTCGGGCTACGCGCGTGGCTACCGACGGCGCTACCCGGCGTCCGCGTCGCCTCGGGATATGTCGTCGGCTGCGCGGGGGCCGCGTGGTTCTGGGAGCGAACCCTCGTCGTGTTCGGAGTGGCGCTACTCTGCGCCTGCGGATCAGATGAGCCGAGCTCTGAGCTCCCCTCAAGCTCCGAAGATGTCTCTGAAGTCGTTACCGTCGAGGTCACCGAACTCATCTCCACGCCAGACGCATCCGGCCCCGACATCGCCATGCCACCCGGGACCTGCGCCGACTACAGCCCGCTGCGAAACCTCTACTTCGGCGACCTGCACATTCACACCGGACTCTCGTTCGACGCCTGGACCTATGAGGTGCGCACCGGTCCTTCCGACGCGCTCGCCTTCGCCAAGGGGGGTGCCTTGAAGCTCCCGCCGCTCGACCGTAACGGCGACGGCACCCGCGAGGTGAAGCTCGAGCGCCCTCTCGACTTCGCCGCCGTCACCGACCACGCGGAGTTGATGGCCGAGGTCGTCTCGTGCACGACCCCCGGCAACGCCGCGTACTCGTCGACGCTCTGTGTGGCGTACCGCGAAGAGGGTCAGATCGGGCTGGCAAAGCTCGCCGGGATCACCTTCGATCCCGAGCCCGAACGTTATGAAGAGATCTGCGGCGCTGTGGATTGTGCCGCCGTCGTGGGCGACCTCTGGCAGCGCACGCAGGACGCCGCTGCCGCCGCCGATGATGCGACCGACGCCTGCACCTTCACCGCCTTCATCGGCTATGAGTACACAGCGGCCCCCGGTGGCTCGAACCTCCACCGCAACGTCATCTTTCGCGGTGAGACCGTGCCCCCCCTGCCCATCACCTTCTTCGAAGCGCCAACCCCGGACGAGCTCTGGCGCGCCCTCGAAGCCCAATGCCTCGACGCCGGCACCGGCTGCGACGTGCTCGCCATCCCGCACAACTCCAATTGGTCAAACGGGAATCTGTTCAAGGTCGAGGCGGGTCCCGACGGCGTCGCCGCTGGCCCGGGGACGGCCGAACAGGTCGCCGAGGCCACCAGGCGGGCTCGGCTCGAGCCGCTCGTCGAGATCTTTCAACACAAAGGCGACGGCGAGTGCATGAACGGGTTCCCCGGGATCGGTAACGACGAGCTCTGCAACTTCGAGAAGCTCCACCCGCCCGGATTTCAGGATTGCGGCGAAGAGACCGGCGTCGGCGGGACCGCTGGAATAGGCTGCGTCAGCAAGCGCGACTTCGTCCGCAACGCCCTTGCGGAGGGCCTCCGCCAGGAGACTCGTTTCGGTGTAAACCCCTTCCAAGTCGGGATCATCGCCAGCACCGACACGCACGCGGCCCTCTCCGGCAACACGAGCGAGAGAGGCTACCCCGGGCACCTCGGCCTCCGGGACGCCACGCCGGCAGGTCGGCTCGCCAAACCCAGCGCCACGCCCGGCAGCTTCGCCGAAGGTCCCGGTGGGCTCGCCGCCGTTTGGGCCACGGAGAACTCGCGCCAGGCCCTCTTCGACGCCCTGCGCCGACGCGAGACCTACGGCACGAGCGGCCCGCGGATGCAGGTGCGCTTCTTCGGCGGCGCACTCCCCGAGGGCCTTTGCGACGACCCACAGCTCCTCGAGAAGGCCTACGCAACTGGCGTCCCGATGGGCGGCGAGCTCACTGCCACTGCTGCCGCTCCTCGCTTTCTCATTCAGGCCATCGCCGATCCGACCTCGCACCCCTTCGCCCACGTGCAGGTCATCAAAGGCACGCTCGACGCTCAGGGCGAACCAGTCACGCGGGTCTTCGACGTGAAAGCCGCAGAGGACGTCGTCGCGCCGAACGCCGAGGACTGCGTGCTCGGGCAAGCGCCGCCCCCATCGTCAGGCGGCTTCGCCGAGCTCTGCAGCGTGTGGACCGATCCCGACTTCGATCCCGCCATCCCGTCGCTCTACTACGTCCGGGTCGTCGAGCGGCCGAGCTGCCGCTGGAGCACCTGGGAATGCAACGCGCTCCCCGCCGAAGAGCGTCCAGCGGGGTGTACCGATCCTCGGCTCGAGAAGCTCGTCTTCGAGCGCGCCTGGACCTCACCTATCTGGGTCGCGCCGCTCTAGGAGCCTCTAGCACCCATGACATCCCCGTGACATCCGTCAAGCCGGTGACGGCCAGGAGCCCTTTAGGATCGCGTCACCGCCGTGACCTCGCGCGGCACGCCCCTGGCAAGGGCCGTCCGCCGTGCCTTTCGCCTCCGATACCAAGAGCCACCCGCCGCGCGCTACAGCGCTGACGCCAAGCGTCCTCTTCGGGCTCGTAGTCCTCGGGGCCGTACTCCTGCCAGCGCTGGCGCTCGGAGAAGCCGCGCCGCTCGATAGCGGCGCCCCGCGGCCTGTCTTCGAGCTGACGGTCGGCGGCTCGTCCGGCAACTACGCGACCGCCATCAAGATCTTCCTTCTGGTGACCGCGATGTCGATGGCGCCTGCCATCCTCATGAGCGTCACGAGCTTCACGCGCATCGTGGTGGTCCTCTCGCTGCTCCGTACGGCCGTCGGCGTGCAGCAGCTCCCACCCAACCGCGTACTCATCGGCCTCGCGCTCTTCATGACCCTGTTCACGATGGCGCCCATCTGGACGGACATCAACACGAACGCCCTCGAGCCCTACGAAGCCGGCGCCATAACGGGCAAAGAAGCCGCCGCGCGGGCCCTCACGCCGCTCCGCGAGTTCATGCTGGTCCACACGCGCGAGCGTGACCTCGAGCTGTTCATGGGCTTGTCCGGCGCCGCGCGCCCCGAGACCGTCGAAGCCGTTCCGACGCTCACCATCGTGCCAGCCTTCATGCTCTCGGAGATGAAGACCGCCTTTCAGATGGGCGCGATGCTCTTTTTGCCTTTCCTCATCATCGACCTCGTGGTCGCCAGCATCCTCATGAGCCTCGGTATGATGATGCTCCCGCCGATGATCGTGAGTTTGCCATTGAAATTATTCATCTTCGTGCTTGCCGATGGCTGGGGGCTCGTCCTCACATCCCTCGCCAAGAGCGTCATGCAGCCGCTCGGAATCGGCGGTTAATCTCACCCCAACGCGGGAGGTCCAGAACGTGGAAGACGGGTCGTTAAGCCTCATCAAACAGGGCCTCGAAGTCCTGCTCGCAGTCTCGATGCCGATGCTCCTCGTCGGCCTCTTCGTCGGCGTCGGCATCAGCCTCGTTCAGGCCGCGACTCAGGTGCAGGAACAGTCGCTCCAGTTCGTGCCGAAGCTCATCGCGCTCGGTGCCACCTTCTGGTTCACGGCGCCCTGGTGCGGCGAGAAGCTCATCGACTACTGCCGCCAGATATTCACTCAGATGTCCGACGTCGGCATCGCGTCGGGCTTCTAGCCTCGCTGCCTGCGCCGCCGTGGACCTCAACTCCCCAGTCTGGGCCTTGCTCGAGCCCTTCGTGTTCGCGGCCGTACTTCTCGGCTTTCGAATGTTGGGGCTCGTGCTCGGATTGCCCGGCATGGCCGCGGGAGGCTCCTTTCCGGCACCATCGCGGATGGTCTTCGTCATATTTTTGACGACCTTCGTCTACACCGCCCTCGGGATGCCCCTGGTGCCGCTCCCGAGGGAACTCTTTACCGCCGCGTCGATGTTGCTCAAGGAGGTCATGATCGGCGCTGGCATGGGCTTCACGGTCTCGTTGCTCTTCATGGCGGCCGAGATGGCTGGCACGCTCATCAGCAACAGCACTTCGCTGTCGATGGCGACCATGATGGACCCGACGTCCGGGCAAGACAGCAGCACGGTGTCGACGCTGTTCACCATCACCGGGATGACGCTCTTCATCTCGCTCGACGGCCATCACCACGCGATCGGTGGCCTCATGGACAACCTCGTCCTCTTCCCTCTCGGTGGCTACGCGCCCGTCGGCTTCAACGTCTCCGCGCTGATTCAGATGGTCGACGGCGTCTTTCTAGCCGCGCTCAAAGTCGCCGCTCCGATGCTTCTGGTGGGCTGTCTCATCAACGTCGGGCTCGGCGTGATGGCGCGCGCAGCTCCTCAGCTCAACATCTTCGTGATGGGGGTCTCGGTCATCCTCATGATCAGCCTCCACTTCCTCGACCGCAGCTTCTTGGGGCTGCGGGAGGTCTATGAAGACCGGCTCCCCGAGCTCGGGGAAGAGCTCAACCGGAACTTGGTGGGTCTCGGAGAACCGCCCGCCCCTTGAGTGGGTCAGGCAAAACTCCGATCGGCATCCGCCGGCGATTTTCTAGCATCGAGTTGCTCTCGCTCCTCGACGGGCGATGCAGCCCGCCTTCGTCGCTCGAGTACGAGCCTATCGGCGACAGCTCGCTGCGTCGAAAATCGCACGACGTATGCTCAATCTCCATGCTGTCTGACCCACTGAGCTAGATCAAGAGGCTGGCGCCGTTCTTTACGCGGGGCCTTGGGGGGCCTCGCCCTCGTCGTCATCATCATCGTCGTCGTCATCGAGATCGACGTCGAGCGTCTCGTCGGGCTCGTCGTCATCGTCCGGCATCGAGCCGTCCGCTTTCGGTTCGGGCTTCTTGATGATGTGCTTCAACGGCTCGACCACGGCCGAGATCCCCTTGCCATCCGGCTGGGGGCGCTGCGTGATGGTCGACATGTCCTTCAGCCGGTCGAGCAAGCTCGAGAGCTGATTGGCCCACATCTCAGGGCGGGACTTCTCGCGGCCCTTCATGCGGACTTCGAAACGCACCTTGTCACCGCGCACCAGGAACTTGCGCGCCTGATTCAGCTTGACCTCGATGTCGTGTTCGCCGGTCTTCGGGCGTAGCGTGATCGTCTTCATCTCTGAGCGGGTCTTCGGTGCGGAGCGCTTCGACTCCTGGTACCGGAAACGTCCGTAGTCCATCACTTTGCAAACGGGAGGACGGGCGTCTGGTGCGACCTCGACGAGGTCAAGACCACGCTCGCGTGCCAGATTGAACGCCTCGAGGGGCGGCATGATGCCGAGCCGCTCTCCGGTGTCGGAGATGACGAGGACGGTGTGGGAACGGATCTCACGATTGACTCGGTTGCGCCGCTCCGTGGGGAGCACGGGCTTCTGAAGCTTGGGATTGATGGCTGTGTTCCTTTGCCGTGATGGCGTAGTTGCGATGAATCGCGGCTAGAGGAGGTCTCCAGGACCGCGTGGTTGTGCGCTTTGGCGCTCCAATCGAGCGGGGTACATGCGCTCGGTCGTCATGCACCGTACCCGTTCACCCGGCCGGCTCGACGACGGGCAGGATGTGTCTTGCACATCGCGCCGCTTGGATGATGCTGGAATCTCGATGAGAACGCAATCGCGAGATACGCGCGATCGCTGCCGCAGCACGCGAGCGCATGCTTCGGGTTGCGGACACCCTCAGTGAGCTATAAAAACCGCTCATGGTGACCTGGACTCAAAAGCGTGTCGAAGGGTGGGGCCGCTTCCCCACGACCGAAGCTCTCTGTGCGCGGCCTGAGCGGTGGTCCGAGGTGCAGTCTGCGCTGACCGACCGAAACGGCGACCACATTCTCGCTCACGGTCTAGGCCGCAGCTACGGTGACGCAGCGCTCCTTACCGGTGGCCGCATCGTCCTCACCCGCCGCCTCGACCGTCTCCTGGCCTTCGATCCCGACTCCGGCTGGATCCGGGCTGAGGCTGGGGTCTCGCTCGAGGAGGTGAACAACCTCTTCGTCCCGCGCGGCTTCTTCCCGCCCGTCGTGCCTGGCACGCAGTTCGTCACCCTCGGCGGCGCGCTGGCCGCCGACATCCACGGCAAGAACCACCACGTTCACGGCAGCTTCGGCGACCACGTGCGCAACGTGGAGCTGCTGACCGCCGACGGCCGCGTCGTCCTCACCGACAGGGAGCACGAGCCCGAGCTCTTCGAAGCGACCCTCGGCGGCATGGGGCTCACCGGCGTCATCCTCGCGATGGATCTCCAGCTCATGCGCATTGAGAGCCCGGCCATCGAGATCGAGACGGTGCGCGTCGAGAACCTCGATCACTTCTTCGAGGTGAGCGCCGAGAGCGCGAAGTGGCCCTACACGGTCTCCTGGATCGACTGCCTCGCCCGCGGTCGTCACATGGGCCGCGGCGTCTTCATGCGCGGCCGTCACGCACCGGCGGGCGCCAAACCGGGCGGCGCCTTGCTCGAACGGCTGAAGAAGTTCGCCGACCCGATCCTCGATGTCAGCGCGTTCGAGACGAACTGGCTCCTGAACCGCTTCAGTATTCAGGCCTTCAACGAGACCTACTTCCGCCTTCACCGTCCCGGCACCGAGTCGGCCGTAGTGCCTTATACGCCGTTCTTCTTCCCGCTCGACATGGTGCGGGGCTGGAACAAGCTCTACGGATCCCGCGGCATGATGCAGTACCAGCCCCTCGTGCCCCACGATCCCGAGCGCCGCGCGATGCGGGCGATTTTGGAGTCCATCTCGAAGTCTGGCTTTGCATCGTTCCTCGCCGTCATCAAGGAGTTCGGCGAGGTACAGCATGGCGGCCTCTCCTTCCCGAGGCCGGGCGTGACGCTGGCGCTCGATTTCGCCAACCATGGCAAGCCCTTGCACGATCTGATGGACCACATGGACGACATCGTCTTGGACGCTGGTGGCCGTCTCTACCTCGCCAAAGACGCGCGGATGACGAAGGACCGCTTCCAGCGAATGTACCCCGAGTGGCAGGCCTGGAAGGCTGTGCGTGACCGTTGGGATCCGAACGGGGTGTTCTCCTCCGACCAAGCCCAGCGGCTCGGCCTCGTGGACACCAGCGTCGCAGCCCGGTCGGCAAAGGCGGTCGCCTCGTGAGCGCCGTCGTCATCGGGGCGACGTCTGCCATCGCACGCGCCATGGTCCGTCAGTGGGCGTCGCGTGGGCACGCCGTCGCCGTCGCAGCGCGCGATGTCGCCGAAGCCGAACGCATCGCCCAAGACGCCGCCGTACGCTACGGGGGCGCTCACGTCGCGGTGCCTTTCGACGCGCTAGACTTCGACGGACACAAGGCCTTCGTGGAGAACGTCGCCGAGCGGCTCGGCGGCATCGACACCGCCATCATCGCCTTCGGCGACATGGGTGAGCAGGCCGAGTCCGAGCTGGACTTTGGCGCTGCCCGCCGGGTCATCGACACGAACTACACCGCTGCCGCCTCTGTCGCCGAGGCGCTGATGGCCGTGATGGGGCCTCGCCACACCGGCACCATCGTCGGCCTCACGTCCGTGGCCGGCGAGCGTGGGCGACGCAGCAACTACATCTATGGCAGCGCGAAAGGCGCGTTTACGTTGTACCTCGACGGCCTGCGCGGCAGGGCGCACGGGGAAGGCGTTCATGTACTCACGGTCAAGCTGGGCTTCATCGACACCCGGATGACGTGGGGGCTCGGTGGCAAGATCCCCATCGCGTCACCCGATGACGCGGCGCGCGCTGTCTATGACGCGGCGCGTACCGGCACGGAGTCGATGTATTACCCGCACTTCTGGGCGCCGATCATGGCGACGATTCGCGCGATCCCGCCCGCTCTGATGAAGCGGCTGCCGCTGTGACACAGGGTGGTATGGCGAGCACCGTCAGGTGGCCTTGCAAGCCGCTGACGCTGCTCTGGTTTGCCGTGGCCTGCACTCAGCCAGAGGAGCGTGCCCTCGACCTGCTCAGCCGCGTGCGGATCGCCTATGACGTCGCCGCACCCATCGCAGGGGCCCTCGTCGGGCTCGCTGCCGAGCTTGACCGGCTCGTTCCGAATGCCGAACAAGCCCTCGCAGACACGCGCCGAGAGGTCGCCGCGGAGTCCAATAGCGCGTCGCGCGCCGAGCGAGCGCGCGCCATCTTGGCATGGCTGGTCCCTGATTCGGCCGCCGTCGACAACGCCGAACGCGCGTTCTTCGGCCGCTTACTCGAGTCGGCTCCAGACGTCGTTCACGCGGGGCCGAGCACGCACGATGAGTCTCCTCTCGAGGTCTTGAGGCGGCTCACGGAGCGACGCTCGGCCGCAACGACTGCTACCGTGGGTGCTCTCGAGGAGGGGCTCGCGCGTCTCGACGAACCTGCGCTGCCAGGCCGGGTCACTACCAGCGCGGACGCCGCATGCACCTGCACGAGCCGCTCGTGCCTGCTGGCCTCTCGTGAAGCGCTCCGCGCTCTCACGACTCAAACGCTCCGGTACACCTCACCGCCGGTGAGGGCGGCGCTCGACGCCGACCTGAAGCGCTGGCGAGGTTGCGTCAAGGCGCTCACCCAGGACGAGCTCGAACGCGCACCCCTCGACTGAGTGTTCCGACCAAGTGCCCCGACCAGGTGCTTCGCCTGAGGGCTCGGTCCTTCATCCAGAAAAACGAAACCGCGGGGACTTCATCGGAAGACCGAGCCGTTGACAACGCGGCCCGAGGCATCGACCTTTGGCGCCCGGCTCGAAGAGTCGGACCTCATCACACTCGAAGGTAGGAACCCATGCAGATGCGCTCCGCTCTCGCTGCTCTCGCCCTGCTCGCCCTAGTCCCTTTCTCGGCGTTCGCGAAGACCCACACGCTCGCTGACGCCAAAGTCACCTTCGACGCACCGGATTCGTGGAAGGTGGAGAAAGACGAAGGGATGACGGCAGTCGGCAATGAGGCCGACGACGCTGGGGTCGTCATTTTGACCCTCGACGCCGAGAATATCGACAAAGGCCTCGAAGCCGCGGCGGCTGAGCTCGAGAAGCTCGTGAAGGACCCCCAGCCCTCTGGCGAGCCCTCCGAAGCGCCGATTGGTGGCATGAAGGCGATGCTCGCGTCGGCGACCGCCAAAGTCGACGGCGAAGACGTGAAGGTCGACCTGCTCGTCCTCGAGTCCAAGTCCGGCAAATTCCTCATCGGGATCGGGATCACCAAGAAGTCGAGCAAGGACGCCAGCGAGAGCCTGAAGCTTCTGAAGAGCTTCAAGGCGGCGGCGAACTAAAACTACCGGTGGCGGGTCTGCTTTGGACCCGCCACTCCCCGTCTCCGCACCGGTCGGTCAGGAGCCGCGCCGTTTCGGGGTCGTCCGGGACGGCGCGTTTCGGTTCAACTCCGACTCGAGCGCCTCGAGGACCTGCCTCGCGCTGGTTGCAACGTCCTCCGGAATGCCAGCCAGCGTCGTCGCGACGGCCGACTCGACTGTGGCGACCGCCGGTACGTCGAAGGCCTTCCCCTCGGGCGTCAGGTGCAACATGACTTTCCGACGGTCGTCCGCACTCCGGCGTCGCTCCACCAGCTTGCGCGCTTCGAGCCGCTTCAGCGCGGCAGACAGCGTGCCGGCATCGATCCAGAGCGCCCGTGCCAACTCGCCGGCCGTGATGGCGGGGTAACGCCCCACAATCCGTATGATCATGCGCTGTTGGCCCGTCACGCCGAGCACGGACTCCATGTGCTTGGAGGCGCGCTCGAGGGCGTGATTCAGACGCCAAACGGCGCTCATGAAGCCGAGGGTTGGCCCGAGGTCGAGTATGGCCACTTCGGTCGACGTTGAAGCTTCATCTTTCATTGGCGGTCCAGATACGAGGATGCGGGGAACATGTCAACGTGGCCAGAAGCAGTCTTGGGGGAGGCAGTCCACTTTTCGGCCGGTAGGACGCCCCACGGAGGCCCTGGGGCCACGAGTCAGCCCTATACTCCACAGGTAGCTCGGAGCGCGCCAACCGCCACGCCAGAGAGCGCTTAAAAGACAAAGCCCCCGACCGAGGTCGGAGGCTCTGTGCGTGCGCTAGAGTGCCCTAAGGCCCCCGAGCTAACGACTAGCCGCGCTCGATCTTCTCGACCGCGAGCTCGAGCTCTTCGACGGTGACGTCAGCGCCCTTGCCGTCGAGCGTGAAGCCCTTCCACTTGGCCGGCCACGCTTCGAAGAAGTTGTAACGCATGACTTCCGAGCCATCGTCACCGCAGAGGATGATCGAGCCAGCCTTGCGCTCGACCGTGCCCTCGATGACCTTCTTGCGCCAGTCCCAGAGCTCGGTGTTGTTGATGTACCCGCGCTTCAGGGTGATGTTCGAGTACTTCGTGCGGCCCGGGCGCTTGCGGAGGATGATGTCGTCACCATCCTGGAACTCGACGATCTCGGTCTCGCTGTCGAGGCCTTCCACGTTCTTGAACGCGCCTTGGGTCACGCCTTCGATCTCAACCTTGAAGTTGAAGGCGCCAATGTGGTCGAACGGACGACGATTCGGCATCTGTGAGACTCCTCGGGATATCCCGCGGTGGTGCCCCGCGCACGCTGAGGTGGACGAGGTCAGGTTCGGTCAGGGCCCCACGGGTCACATCGGACGACGGGCTCGTCAGGGTGGCCACTGCCAGAGCATGAAGCGTGCCAGTGACTACGCACAAGAAACGGACATTTCGGACATTCGCGGGAGCGAGGGCGCTCTTACTCGGGCGTCGCTGGTCCCCGCGCCGCCTCTTCTCGCCGTTGGCGTTCGATGAGGCGACCGTTCCTTGACCGCTCGACGGCGTCGAGGATGGCACCGATTCTGGGAGCCTCGATGGCGTTTCGGCCGGCGAACTCCTTGTCCCAGGTCTTCTCGGTGCGGTCATAGAGAGACTTCGCTACGGCGTCGTCGGTGATCGCCGCGATGCTCTGGACGAGCGTCAGCGCCGCATCGGGGTGCACGTCAGCTCGCCCGAGCGCGGTCTTCAAGACCTCGGCGAATCGGGTGGCGCCCTCTGGGGTCTGGGCGAATGGGGCCATCAGTCCTACCCACGCGCCCAGCTCGGGGAGTGTCGCTCTAGGGCTGGCGAGAACCGCCGTGACCCACACGTCAAGGCGCTTCAGAGCCTCTGGCGTTCCCAGCCGAACGAGCGCGCTGCGACAGCCGGCGCCCACGGCGGCGTCGTCGAGGAGCCCGTCGCACCATCCGAGGACGGCCACCAGCTTGAGCTTGCCGGCGAGAGCCAGGGCAGCCGCCCGGACCGGTGCCTCGGATGTCGCTGCTGCCCACGCCGTCACCTTCGCTTCATCGATTAAGCAGCGGTCACTCGGGCACGCGTCGAGCGCAAGGATGGCGGCGGCGCGAACGGCCGGGGCCTTCTCGAGCTCGGCTACGGCCAAGAAGAAGCCTGCCGCTGCGGGTCCCGCGCCGGCGCTTGCGGACTCCACGAGGGCGAGGCGCTCCTTGTTTTCGGCCGTCGCATACCGCTCATACAGAACCTCGCGAACCGGTTCGGCGGCATCGAGATCGGGCGATCGCGCGATGGTGTGCAGGACCAGCTCGAGGGTACGATAGGCCGCATGGCGGACGGTCACGCGGTCATTAGTCACCAGCTCGGCGGCCGCTGCGGCGATTTCGAACAACGGTGCGAGCGTGTCAGGCGACCCAGGGACGAAGGACCCGATCGGGGTCGCGACCTCTTGGGTCAGCGCACCCCAGCTTGGGGTCTCGGTGATCTCCGACGGCGATCCTCCGTCCAGGTCACGCGCCGTGGCGACGGCCTCGACCGCCGCTTTCACCGACGTGACGAGTGGCGTCGCGCCGACCTTGCTCATCAGGGCGGCACGCGCTCCCTCGCCTTTCGGGATGGTCAGGGCAGGGGCCTCCGCTGTCTCTGTGGGGGCGCTCGGCACCTCGACGATGGGGGCTGGTGCGCCGTCCGTCGTCGGCTCGGCTGTTGCGGCGTCCGTCGTCGGCTCGGCTGTTGCGGCGTTCGCCACCACCGGCTCCGCTACCACCGGCTCCGCCGCTGCCAGTGCAGCGGCAGCAGGTTCAGCGGCAGCAGGCGCTTTGCTCGCGGGCTCGGCCCGATCAGGTTCAGCAACGGCGCCGCTCGAGGGCGCGGCGGCGTTCGATTCGGCCGGCTCGCTCGACTTGCAGCCGGGTAGACCTGGCGCGAGCAGGCACGCCGACAGGGCAGCCGCGAGAACGCGAGACGCCACGCCGGCATCTGGACGCGCATCGCAACGAGAGGGGGTGGTCTTCATTTCTCGTCCCAGTCCCAAAAGAAGTCCTTGTTCGTCAGCTCCTGACCGCGGGAGTCGTCCGGCATGATCATACCGTCTTCTTCTTCGAGGAGCGTTCGGGTCTCCATCAAGACCCGCGTTTCGTTCATCCAGTACTCCTCGGTCCCGAAGTGTGGCCACGTCGCAGGGAAGGCGGGGTCGTGCCACCGGCGAGCGAGCCAAGCCGAGTAGTGGACGATGCGCATGGCGCGCAGCGGCTCGATGAGGCGCAGGGTGCTCCGGTCGAAGCTGCGGAGCTGTTCGTAGCCTTCGAGGAAGACTTCGCGTTGCCGTCGCGCTTCTCCGTCACGCCCGGGGAGCACGAGCCACATGTCCTGAGCGACGGGCCCCATGCAGGAGTCGTCGAAGTCCAGGACGTTCAGAATGCCACCGCGCTCCACCAAGTTGCCGAGATGCAGGTCGCCGTGGATGCGCTGAAGAGGCACTCCAGCCAGACGGCGGTCAGCCACGTCAGCAATGGCGAGCGCGGCTTCGACGTAGGCGTCACGCCACCCCTCGGGCAAGAGCCGCTTCTCCTTCAAGACCGCGACGCTGTCACGAATGAAACGGTCCGGCGTTAGCCCGTGGCGATGACGGGCAGGCCTTTTGGCGCCAGCGTTGTGGAGCCGCGCGACCAACATGCCGAGGCGCTCGAGCATCTCATCGGAGAGCTCCTCAGGCGCCCGGCCACCGCGCCGTTCGAAGAGCGCATAGAAGATGCCGCCGGCGTCTTCCGTGCCCGGGCAGATCTCGAGTGAGCTGCCGTTTGGAAAGCGGCGAAGCGTCGTGACCGGGATCTCGTCTTCGTGGCAATCGTCGATGAAGGCGTGCTCCTCGAGGATCTGCTCGCGCGTCCAACGGTGCGGACGATAGAACTTGGCGATGACCCGGTCTCCGTCTTCGAGGCCGACCTCGTAGACCCGGTTCTCGTAAGAGTTCAGCGGGTTACAGGCTGACGCGCAGCGAAGCCCGGCGGCCTCGACCGCGTCGAGGACGGCTTCGGGAGTGAGGGACAAGAAGAGGTCGGAGACAGCGCGCATCGCCACTAGGCTACCACGAAAGTGGGAGCGCACCGCGAGCCGGTTCGCATCCACACCGAATGTCGTTATGATGACGCATGGCGGGCCGCCAGACGGCTGCCGATGTCGAAGGAGCAGCTTCAGTTCCACATGGCACGCCTCGTCTCCATGACGGAAGGCCGGCAGGGCCGGTCTTATGATCTCGTCAACCACGCCTCGATCGGGCGCAACTCGACGCAGACCGTTCAGATCCTCGACCGTCTCTGTTCGAAGGAGCACGCGATCCTCCGCCTACAGGGTGGGCAATGGACTCTGCGTGACCTCGGTAGCCGCAACGGCACCTTCGTGAACGGTCAAGCGGTGGCGTCGGACCATTGGATGATGGAGGGAGACGAGATCACCATCGGCAGCTCGACGCTGGTCTTTCGCCTCGATTCGCCGACGTCGAGCACCTCGGCGGGGCCTGCTCAGAGCCGCGTCACCTTGGCATCCGATATTCTCCGAAGCGCAATCTCGGCTAGCCTGAGCTACACCGGCGAGCAGGACTTCCGCCCGGCTCACCTCATCAGCGACGCTGGTGAACTTCGACGCGACTACGAGAAGCTGCGGATGGCGTACACGCTGCAGCGCGACATCTCGCTCGAACATGACCTCGAGAAGCTGCTGCCTCGCATCCTTGCGAGCCTCTTCGCGAACCTCGAGTGTGACCGAGGCGCGATCCTGCTTGTCACACCGCCGAACGACGAGCTCGTCATCAAATGCGTCCGCAGCCGCAACGAAGACGACACGTCGGAGATTCGTATCTCGGACTCCGTCATCCGCGAGGTCGTGAAGGGTCGAAAGGCCATCGTCAGCTCGAACTTGCTCGAGGACTCTCGCTTCGACCACGCCCAGTCGGTCATTCTGCAGGGCATCCGCAGCTCGATGAGTGTCCCGCTGCTTCACCGAGAGAAGGTGCTCGGCGTCATCTATCTCGACAGCCTCATCGCAACGAACGCCTTCGCACAGCGCGATCTCGAGCTCGTCGAGGGCCTCGCCAATCAGGCCGCACTGGCCATCGACAACAGCGTGCTCATGAAGCAGCGCGAGGAAGACATTCGAGTCCGCGAGAAGTTCTCCCGCCTTCTGTCTCCGCGTGTCGTCGATATGCTCGTCGACCAGCGCGTAGAGCTGACCAAGGGCGGCGCGAGCCGCATCTCGACCGTGCTCTTCTCAGACCTTCGCGGCTTCACGTCCATGAGCGAGCGGCTCGGGCCGGAGGAGATCGTGGCAATGCTCAACGAGTACTTCGAGCTCATGGTCGAGGTGCTCTTCGAGTTCGAAGGCACCCTCGACAAGTACATGGGCGATGGGCTCATGGCTGTCTTTGGTAGCCCCGTCGATATCGAAGAGGCCCCGCTCAAAGCCGTCGCTGCCGCCCTCCGCATGCGAGAGGCGCTCGCCCAATACAACGTCTTCCGACGCGCCGACGGCAAAGAAGCCCTGAACGTGGGCATCGGCATAGACACTGGACCGCTGGTCGCCGGGTACATGGGCTCGTCCAAGACCATGAACTACACGGTCATCGGTCCCCCGGTAAATCTCGCTAGCCGCCTTTGCGGCGCGGCTCAAGCCACCGAGATCCTCATCTCGAACCGGACCCATGCCGAGCTCAAAGATTGGCTGCAGGTCGAGACCAAGCCCGCGATGGCGCTCAAGGGCATCAGCGAACCCGTGATCCCACACAACGTAACTCGGCTGACGAAGCGACCGGCTTGGCTCAAGTACGACTGAACTAATTGGCCGGGAATCAGGTCAGGCCTCCTCGGGGCGAGCCCTTCGGTCCACAGTTCAGCGGACCGAGGTTCGCAGAGTCAGCCCCGCTTAAATCATACGCCGACGGCCGATCCCCAGCAGCATTAGGGCGACGAACAGCATTGTGATGACGCTGACTTGGCCCGTGGCGCCTGTCGTGCAGCCGCCAGCGGCGGCCTTGGCGGTCTTCTCGATTGGGCCCGCGAGGCCCGGATCCAGCACGCACTCGCCATAGCTTGGGACCATGGGCGGCGTGCACTCGGGCGTCACCGGTAGCTCCGTGCCGTCGGGGTTCACGGCGCCGTCAGCACCGTCTGCGCCATCGGACGTTCCGTCACTGGACCCGTCACTGGCCCCGTCAGTCGCATCGGAACCAACCCCCGCGTCATCGCCGTCGCTAGGCGCGTCGCTACACTGGCCCTCTTCCAGGCAGGTCGCGCCGGCGCTGCACTCGCCGCACGTCGCGCCGCAGCCATCCCAGCCGCACGACTTGCTCGCGCAGGCTGGCTCACACGTCTTCGGATCGTAACACTGGCCTGCGTCGGGATTGCATTGGAAAGGCGGAAAGCAACTGCCGCAAGAGCCGCCGCAGCCGTCCGCGCCGCAGACATGGCCGTCGCATGACGGGACACACGCGCCACCGTCGGCCTCGCAGAGCCCAGCGCCGCTGCAGATGTATCCCGGAACGCACTGGCCACACACGCCGCCGCAGCCGTCGCCGCCGCAGACCTTCCCGGAGCAGCTCGGGGTACAAGTGCTCCCGCCTTCGCACTTTCCTGCCGCGCCGCACGTCTGGCCGGCGCCACAGACCCCACAGGAGCCGTTGCAGCCGTCGCTACCGCAAAGCTTGCCGAAGCAAGACGGTGTGCAGGTGCCGCCAGTGCACTGACCGTTGTTGCAGGTCTCGCCGCTGCCGCAGCTGCCGCAGACTCCGCCGCACCCATCGCTGCCGCACGCTTTGCCGATGCAGCTCGGCGTGCACGCCGCCTCGCACTGACCAGCACCGTTGCAGGTCTTCCCACCCCCGCAACTGCCGCAGATTCCACCGCAGCCGTCCGCACCGCAAGTCTTGCCGGCGCAGCTCGGGGTGCATCCCCCACCGCCTTCACAGAACCCGAAGCTGCAGGTCTGGCCTGCACCGCACAAACCGCAGGAGCCGCCGCAGCCGTTGTCGCCACAGTCAGAGAACGTGCAGTCTGGGACGCAAACGCCGCACTCTTCGAAGATAGGGTCGCAGCAGTAGCCCTCGAAGCAGACTTCGCCGAAGAGCGCGTCGCATTCGCCACACAAGCCACCGCAACCGTCGTCGCCGCAGGTGTTGAACGCGCAGCTCGGGACGCAGTTGCACTGGCCGGAGGCGTTGCACGACTGTGCTCCAGGGCACGAGCCGCAGGTTCCGCCGCAGCCGTCCGGGCCACACGCCTTGCCGTTACAGTTCGCCGTGCAAGCTTGGCACGAGCCGCCGCCCGGAGCACAAGCCTGACCGCCCGGGCAGATGCCACAGATGCCGCCGCAGCCGTCTGGGCCGCAGATCTTGCCGGAGCAGCTCGGGGTGCAATTGCCGCACATCATCGGGTAGGTGCCCGACGGGTCGGCCGATGCGAGCTCAGGGGGCCGACAGTCGTAAAACGACTCGCCCGCAGGAGTGGTCGTCCAACCACACGCCGTGGCGGGGCTACCGCACCCCATGGGGCAGGTGCCGCAGCCGAAGGTCTCGACCTGGGACGCGCAGAAGCTGTCCCACTGGTTCTCGCAGCAATAGGGGTCCTGAGCACAGACGCAGGCGGTGACATCCGCATTGCAGGAGCCGGGTGTCGAATCGACTGATCCTTCACACGGGTTGTTGCCCGTCGCCGTCGACGCATTTTGAGTGCAATCGAGCTGGCAGAGCGAACCGCCGTCGCAGAAGAGCACGGTGCCGCCCTCGCAACAGCCCTGGTAGACCACGCTTCCACAATCGGTTCCGACCTCGACGCCGGCCGAACACAGGGCCATGGAATCGGCTGCCCACATAGCCACAATGCCGGCAATAGCTAAACCACGCATCTCAGGACCTCGCTCTTGCTGACCTGCGAAACGCCGGTCGGTCTGGATTGACCGGGTCCGACTGAACTCAGGACTCAATCGACCGCCCTACGCGAGCCGATCAGGATGACGCAAGATAGTCGAGCGATTCGGCCCGAAGCAAGAGTGATTTCCGAACCTACGTTCCTTTCGAGCCAGCGGCACCCGCGCGTCATTAGCGCCGAACCCCCGCAACGTGAGCCCCGAGCCCGGTCTGTGGAGAAATGTGGCATCGTCTCGGCCGGCGCCGGAAGTGGCGCCTCTGCTAGTGCGTTACCGCTTTCCAACCGCAATTTTGGCTGTAGAGTCGCGCCGTGTCGAGCCCTGAACCTACCCCCACTCGCCCGCCCCGAGTCGTCCGGGACGCCCAGCCCGAGAGCCTGGGTCGCTTCGACCGCCGGCGCTCACGTCGTCGCCGAACCTGGCTTCTCGCGCTCGGTCTCGGCGTTCTTGGCCTCGCCGTGCTGGCTGTCGCCGCCGTCCTCGCGGGCGCGTGGTACGCCGAAGACAAAGCGCGCACCAAGCTCGCCGAGCTCGGCGCCCGCGCGGGTCTCCAACTCGGCGTCGGTGCCGTCGTCCTCGAACCGGGCAGCAACGTCGAAGTGCGCGATCTCGTCGTTACCGATCCCGACGGTGACGTCGTCCTCGCTCGAATCGGACGCGTCGTCACCGACCTGACGCTCGGTGCCCTCCGCGACGGGCAGCGGATGCCCGGACGGATCGTGCTCGACGGCCTCGACGTCGACTTCACAGACCTCGAGCGTTGGAAGCGCGCCCTCGAGCGATACCGCGGCAGGCCGAAAGAGAAACCCGTGGGCCCGGAGAAAAATGTGCTCCCCTCACTGGCGTTTGCCGGAGCCACCTTCCACATCCCCGACCCGATCAGCGGCGTCCCGCTGACCCTCACCGACGTCGACGTGCGTCTCGAGCCGCCCGGCCGTGACGGCGATCCTCGGGCCAGGCTCGCCTTTCGTGGGCTGCTCGAAGGGAAGCATCGAATCGTCCTCGACGCGCTCCTCGACCCCCAGAACCTCCGCAGCGAAGGAGGCGTCACCTTCGACCCGCCTCTCGAAGTAGCGCTCGGTGAGCTCGACGCGAAGGTGCGTGTCGGGAGCGTGTACGCCAAGCAGAACGAGCAGTTCAGGGCGCGCGACCTCGCCATCACGCTGCCAGGGCCAGCCGTCAAGGGCGAGACCGTCAAGGGCGAGGCCGTCAAGGGCGAGGCCGTCAAGGGCGAGGCCGTCAAGGGCGAGACCGTCAAGGGCGAGGCCGTCAAGGGCGAGGCCGTCAAGGGCGAGACCGTCAAGGGCGAGACCGTCAAGGGCGAGCCCGTCAAGGGCGAGACCGTCAAGGGCGAGACCGTGGTGACGGTGGGATCGGTCCAGGTCTCTTCGCCGCTCGAAGGGACCCACGCTTTCCTCGGTCGTCCACTTCGCATAGTCGTGAGCGACGTCACAGCGAGGGACACGAGCGGCCGGTTCAAGGACCTCGTCGGCACGGCTGCGAAGGTCACCATCGAGCTGGGTTCGGGCCCGCTCAATCAGCTGCCAGCGCGACTCCGGAAGGTGGTCATTGAGAACGCGGCTGGCGAGCTCGGTGCGTGGCTGGTCGGTTCCACCGTCCACCGAATCGACCTCGAGACCGACGGCGTCCTGTTGGACTCGCCCCTCGCGAAGCTCACGTCTCTCGTCGTCACCGGTGCCGACCTCGCCGCGGTCATGCCGGCGCCGGGCACGGGCATGTCGAACAACCCTCTCTACCGCAAGCTAGAGGCGCTGCTCGCTCCCACGGCCTCACCCGGAGGCCCTACGCAAGAGCGGCCTCCGCGCAAGGCCACTGGGAGGCGAAGAGCGGGCAAGCCGCCCCGCGTAGACTCCGACGCCGTCCCTGCCGCGGGAGCGCCGGTGCCGGAAGACGAAGCGCTCCCAGACGCGATAGAACCGACTGCGCCAGAACCGACTGCGCCAGAACCGACTGCGCCAGAACCGACTGCTCCAGAACCGACTGCGGCTCGGCCGGCCTCGGCCAATGAGGTTGGACCACCGCTCCCCGTCGGCAAAGTCAGTCAGGCCGCCGACGCCGCCGCACGCTCGATTCACACCCGCCTCCGAGGCCTCTTCGGGGACCGAGATCCGCCGCTTCTGGTGCTGAAGGAGAGCGCCCTCACGGTCCTCGGTCGGTCGCCCAACTGCGATCCGGCGTTCGACACCGGCTGCGATCCTTTCACGCCGGCGTTCGAGCTACAGGGCTTCAGCGCTGGCTTGACCGCGGATCCTGAGACTGGCGCCCTCGTCGGAACCGTCACGGGCCGCTTCTACGAACCCGTCCCTGGGGCCGCTGGCGCTCCTGCACCGGATCCGGATGACGGCGTCTTCCTCATCGAGGGCCGCATCGCGCGTGGGGGCGGCTTCGATCGCGCCAAGGTCAAGTTCAAGGGCAAGAAGCTCGCCGGCCAACTCACTCGGGTCTGGGACTCGTTCCGCGTGTCCGAGAACTCGGCGGTCGACTTCGACCTCACGATCACGCCCAGCGCCACGGGGCGCGGCGTGACCCTGACCGGTACGGGCGGTGTCAAAGACCTCGGCTTCTTCGCGCCACGAATTCACGGCAGCCCAGTCGACGGTCTTCAGGTCGAGTCCGACTTGACCGCCAGCTACGACTTCGACTCCGACACCCTCTCGCTCGAAGTGCCTCGGCTCGTCATCGCCGACCAATTGTCGTTGCGCGTCGCCGCGACCGTGGCGCGCGTTCGCGCGACCTTCTTCGGCGAGGCGTCGTCCGACGCCGGCGGCACCGAGCCGACGGGGCCCGCGCGACGCCGCCGACCGCGGCTCGACTTCAAGGTCGAGATGCCTCGTCAGGACTGCGATCACATCATCGGCGCCATCCCCAAGGTCATGGCGCCACGCCTCGACGGGCTCGTGCTCGACGGCACGGCTGAAGGCCACATCCACGTCTCTGTCGACCTCGAGCAGCCGCGCACTTACGAGCAGGACCTCGACATCGACATGCGCAGTTGCCGGCCCACCGAGTTCGGCAACGCGGACGTACCGAGGCTGAACACCGGCTTCGTTCAGGAGGTCGTCGAGAAGGGCCTCCCGATCGGCGTGACGGTCGGCCCGGGCACCTGGCACTACCGTACGCTCGACCGCATCCCCAAGTACGTGCAGCTTGGAGCCCTCTGGACCGAAGACCATTCCTTCTATCAACACGCGGGCTTCCGGCCGCCGCTCATACGGCGCGCCGTCATCATGAATCTCGAAGGTGGGCGCTATGTCTACGGGGGGTCCACCATCACGCAGCAGCTCGTGAAGAACCTCTTCCTCAGCCGCGAGAAGACGTTGACCCGAAAGCTCGAAGAGGCCGTCATCGTTTGGCTACTCGAGCGCACGCTCACCAAGGACCGAATCCTCGAACTCTACCTCAACTGCATCGAGTATGGACCGTCGATCTACGGCATCGAGAACGCCGCGCGAGCCTACTTCGGTCGCCATGTCGAAGAGCTCGAACCTCTCGAGATGGCTTTCCTGATGGGGCTGAAGCCCTACCCGTGGGCCGGTTGGGACCAATTCGAGCGTGGCTTCGTCAAGTCCTGGTGGCACCGCCGCATCAGCAAGATCCTCATTGGGATGGAGCGCACGGGCTGGATCTCCGCAGAGCAGCTCGCGGCAGCACAAGCAGCGGGGTGGGAGCCCACCTTCTTGACCTCAGCGCACCGGCCCCGCGTCGCGCCGCGCTCCGAGCCACCCGCGGGAGGCGACGGCGAGCTCCCCGTCATGCCGAACGAGCTCGGCGATGAGCCAGCGCCCCGTCCGGGGACCCGGCCGCGCGCAGAACCGGTAGACGAGGACGAACCGGCGCCGCGCGACCCTCGCGGCCTCTTCGACACCGACGACCGGTAATCAGTCACCCTCATCTCACTGCCTGGAGCCCCCGCTATGAACGAGCTCGCCCCGACCCCGAGTGACGTCCTCGTCGAACGCCGCGGCGCGGTCTACACCGTGCGCCTGAACCGCCCCGAGACCCGCAACGCGCTCCTGCCGTCCACGACCCTCCGTTACGCCGAGGCCATCGAAGCGGGCGCTGCAGACCCCACTGTCCGCGTCATCATCATCACGGGCGCCGGCCCCGCTTTCTGCTCGGGCGCTGATCTGGTCGCCGGGATGGCCGAGGCCCAGAAGCGCCCCTATGCAGAGGTCATCCGCGACGGGTTTCATCGGCTCATCAAAGCCGTCGTGAACGCCCCGAAGCCGGTCGTCGCGGCCATCCGTGGACCCGCCGTCGGGTTTGGCTTTGACCTCGCGCTCGCCGCCGACCTCCGCATCGGCTCGCGCGCCAGCAGCTATGGAGCCGTCTTCTCCAAGATCGGCCTCGTGCCCGACGGCGGTTCGAGCTTCACGCTCTCCCGCCTCGTCGGCCTCGGCCGCGCCATGGAGCTTATCCTTCTCGGCGACACCTTCGACGCGGCACGCGCCGACGCCCTCGGGCTTCTGAACCGGCTTGTTGACGATGACGCCCTCGAACGCGAGACCGACGCGCTCGCCGACCGCCTCGCAGGTGGGCCACCCATGGCCTACCGCCTCGCCAAGCGAAACCTCCACGGCGGACTCACGGGCGAGCTCCAAGGCGCGCTCGACGCTGAGATCGAAGCGCAGGTGCAGTGCCTCGCCTCGGCCGACCGGGTAGAGGGCGTTCAAGCCTTTCTGCAGAGGCGGAAGCCGAACTTTTCGGGACGGTGAAGCCACATGAACTACGCCACGCTCGAAGAAAGAGTCCGCGCCGTCGCCGACATCGCGACCGTGTCCGAGTACGGTCGCGTCACTGAAGGTGGACGGCAATACGCGCTCTTGCGCGTCGACACGCCCGGCGAACGCCGGCTCCTCATCACCTCGGGCTTTCACGGTGAGGAGCCCGCCGGGCCTCGCACTCTGGCGTTGCACCTTCGCGAGATCGTGGAGGCCGCCCGCGCGCTCAAGGTTGGGGTCAGCATCTTCCCGTGTGTGAACCCGTCCGGCTTCGAGCTCGGCACTCGATACAACGCCAGCGGACACGGCCCCAACAACGATTTCATGCGCTATGAGGGGCTAGACGGCGAATCGATCCCGCTGCTTCGTCCCGGTCAACCGTTCAGGGCGGTACACTTGGCGCAGGGTGTCCCGGCCGAGACCGCTGCGCTCCGTGCTGCGCTCGCTAACGAGCCGACCCCGGACGCCGCGCTCGACATCCACCAGGACGACTACATCGAAGAGCCTTGCTTCTATGTCTACGTATTCGGTGAGCGCGCCGCCTTTCGGCCGGTGCTCGACGCCTCGGTGTCGCTGGTCCGCGCGCTCGCGGACACGGACGTCGACTCCGGCTACGCACCAGGCGAAGGGCTCGCTTCTGATGGGGACGCGTGCATCGAGTTTCAGGACGGCAGTATAACCGACTGGGTTCGCCACCGTGGCACCCCGTTCTGCGCGGCGCTCGAGACCACCACCGCCACGCCGTTCAGCACCGTGAGCGCCGTCAATATGGCGTGGGTCCACGCGTTTTTGCGGCTCGCCGCCGGTTGAGCCTCGTCAGAGTGGGTCGGACAAAATGGAGATTGAGCGATCGCCGCGCCCGCCGGGGGTGTGGGGGTCGTCCCCCACCCGCAAGCGCACGCACTGCCGACGCAGCCGCCCTCTTGCTTCGACTGGGCGCCGATAGGCGCGTACGCGAGAGACGAAGGCGGGCTGCATCGCCCGCCTTTGAGCGAGAGCAACTCGATGCCAGAAAACGGCCGGTGGACGCCAATCGGAGTTTTGTCCGACCCACAGAGAGGACTCCTACCGCCGCAGCGCCGTGACACACCGCGCTCGGGCGGCTTCGACTGCTTCGGTGTTTGGGGCGCGTTGCAGGTAGGCGAGCGCGTCGTCGTAATCCCCGAGCTCGGTCGTGGCGAGGCCCAGCAGGGTCCACATCCGGTCAGTCTGTTCACGGCTGAGCCGGCTTACCGCCTTGACCTGATAGGCCAATCGCACGGCTTCTCGAGCGTCACCCCGTCCCAGCGCCGCTTCTCCATCGGCGAGCAGGTCGTCGCCGTGATGGTTGTGAGTCGGGGCGGGGCCCGGGGCGGCGTCGCCCCACAGAATCTTCACGTTCTCCCAGATCAGCAGGACACCCAGGAACGCGCCGAAGCGCATGCCGGCGTTCCACGCCAAGAGCACGGCGCCGAGGCCCAGCGCCGCGCCGACGCCATGGACGATCTGGGTGTTGCGTTTTCGGTCGCGCTTGTAGCGCATCAGGCCAACGCGAAGGAGGTGTCCACCGTCGAGTGGGAAGATGGGGAGCAGGTTGATGAGGCTCCACCAGATGTTGATGTAGATCGCGAGCGTGTAGCCCTCGCCTAGTAGAGGATTCTTACGGAAAAAAAGCGGATCGGCGCTCTGTAGCGACTGCCCGATCCCCCAGATGACGGCTCCGAACGCGAGCCCAGCGGCAGGCCCTGCCACGATGACCTGGGCCTCCGCTCTGGTGTCCGGTGCCGGCTGGTGAAAAGTGAGGCCCCCAAGCGCCCATAGCACCACACGCGGCTCGAGCCGGTACTTCGCCGCGACGAGCGCGTGCCCGAACTCGTGGACCAGCAGGCTCGCTGTCAGCACGATGAAGTAGACGACGGGGAGCATTACCGAGATCTGAATGGTCTCGAGGCCATAGAGGACCACGGGGAATAGATACGAAAACGAGAGCGCGACCGGGATCCCCCGGATGACCATCAACTGAAACAACGTGGAGTTCCTCCCATGATTGAAGGACGAGAGCGGGTAGCGCCGGGATGGCGGCTGTGTGTGCCGGCCCTCACGATCCGGGGCAATCCGAGCGAGCATATCTGAATCACTCGAGGGGTGCGAACGTGGCGGGATTGTAGGTGAAACGCCAAAGCTCACCACTTCGCTCCACGATGAGGTCGAAGGGCTTACCGCGTCGCAGCGCTGACTCCATGGCGGCCGCGCCCGCTCGGCAGCCCAAGAGATCGTCGCACGCGATGCCTACCAGCTCACGCAGCACGTCGCCTTCTCTGAGCTCCAAGAGCTCGACCACAGTCCCAGCGCGTACTCGCCGAAGCTGAAGCCCACGCCGCTGCGAGTTGCGGTACAGCGGCGCGGCTTCGTCGAAGCCACTCAGGCCCGCGTCGGTGGTCACCAGCGCGACCTCAGCGGGGGAAAGCTCGATGACGCGGCCGAGACTCGGGCCGCAGCCCAAGAGGAGCCCCACCATGGTGCCGACGAGGACGCTCCCACAGGTAAGTTTTTGAGATTCCCGAGTCAATCGAGACGATCAGGGAGGGAGGGGATGGTGCCAAAGCGTTCCTCGAATCGTCCGCTGAGTCGCGTCAACAGCGCTTCCGGATCATCTGCTAACCGGAAACGGAGGGAGAGGCTTCGAGTCGACCAAGGTAGCTCTGCGCAAATCGCCGTCGCGAC
>CANMLD010000021.1 GCA_947498315.1 Pseudomonadota bacterium
GCCACCACGGTGTTCCCGGCGAGTAGGGCGGGCAAGAGATGGGTGTTGATGAGGTGAACGGGGAAGTTGAAGGGTCCGATGATCGCGACGACGCCGACCGGCCGGTGGCGCTGCTCTCCGGGTGCGCCGGGCGCCGCGCCTGCGAGCTCGTGGGGGTAGAGCGCGATGGTGTCCTGCAGCTTCTGGGCTACTGACTTCGCTTCGATTAGCGCTTCCGAATGGACCTTGCCCATCTCCGCGGTGATCATCTCCGCGATGCCGGGCGCGTGCTCCGGGACGGCGAGGGCGACGCGCTGCAGCGCGGCCGCGCGCTCGGCGACGGACAATCGTCGCCAGGACGGCCACGCAGTGTGGGCGGCGTCCACCGCCCGCGCGACCGAGTCGGGGTCGCCGAAGGCCTCGCAGACGGTCTCGAGGGTGGCTGGGTTCTCAGACCGGAAGCGGCTCCCCGGTGAGCTCGCGCCTTCGGGGCCTTCAAACTGGCCGTTCACGTAGTTGCCGAGAAAAGTCGAGGAGAGGGCGGGGGTTGGCTCGCGCATCCGCGGGAGCATATCACTGGACTCTCCGAAGGCGCGTATTCCGAGTTCATCGGGCATGCTTCGGTCGGCTGGGGGCTACACCGCTCGCGGCCGCGGACAACTTCACCGACGGCGCTGGGAACACCTATCTCTATGACCAGTCGCCCGGGTGGGGCTTGCTCCCGATCCCGTGGGACCACGACGAGCTCTTCGACATCACAGTGGCAGATCCGAATGAGGCGCTCGGGACCC
This sequence comes from Pseudomonadota bacterium, assembly GCA_947498315.1. GTDB lineage: Bacteria > Myxococcota_A > UBA9042 > SXOO01. The sequence goes on from CANMLD010000021.1 coordinate 771, forward strand.
GCCTCTCATCGGCTGGGTTCTCCGACGAGCCGCAGCAGCTCTGCCAGATCTTCTGGTCCGACGCTGGCACGCGGGCGGCCCTAGTGGATGAGATACGACGGCTCCGCGACCGGCTCATGCAGCAGCTTCCGGCTGAGCTGACGCGCTACTGCGACGAGGCGCGCGTAGGTGGTGACGGACCCGTTCGCGGGTGACGAGATCGCCACCCGCTTCGAAGCTGATTGTGCGCAAATCGGTGCCGTCATCGATCTTCGCATCGACTTCCTCGAAGCGGAGCCAGAGCTGAAGTAGCTCTGGTTACCCGAGCGCGAGGCCGCAGTCGGCGCACTCACCGTCGACCGGCTCGCCTACGTGGCTACACGCCGGGCACACCGGCAGCCCCTCCGCTTCGGCGGCTGCGATGCGGGCCAGTACGGCCGGGTCGCCAGCGCCTTTGGCGACGGACGAGCGCCAGGACTCATCGAAGATCGCGCGCACGCGCGGGATCGCCTCGATGGCCACGAGGACAGCCGCCTTTGGGCCGCAGCCGCCCGACGAGCAGCACTCCTTGCCGCCAAGCGCGGCCTCGATCCCCACTTCACGTAGCTGCGCCACGATTCGGCTCGCTTCGATTAGGTCGGCCTCCGCGATAACGGCGAGCCCTTCGGGCACGGCCGTTGCCGGCGCCGGCGGGCCGCAGGTCTTCGCCGTGGGGGCCGTGAAGCTGGTCTCGGGGGCAGCTGGAGAATAAAGATCGGTCGCGAGGCGTGCGTTCATGCCGAGACCCTATCGCACCGGCGGGGCGTCTTCCAGTCCGGAGATGAGGCGTCAAATACCTGGACACGTTGTGCACCTATGTCACACCGTCCGCGGCCGGGATGCCCTTCTGCAGGCCATTGAGCCTCGGAACGTAAATTGCTTGGCCGCCCACGCGGGTCCGTCCTCGAGGACGGACACGGCCGGGCAAGACACGGCCGGGCAAGACACGGCCGGGCAAGACACGGCCGGGCAGGAGGAACTCGGTAATGAAGTCAATCAGATCCATGACCAGGGTGGTCGCACTCATCGGAGCCCTATCACTGACGAGCGCGTGTGAGAAGTCGGGCAGCTCGTCCTCGGGCGGAGACTCGACCGACGCGGCCGACGGGAGCGATGTGTCGGACGCCTCCGACGGGAGCGATGTCAGTGACGCGACTGATTTGACGGATGCCACGGACGGCGCTGATGCAACCGATGGAAGTGACGTAGCCGACGGCAGCGACGCCCTCGACGCCATCGACGCCCTCGACGCCATGGATGGCAGCGACGCCATGGATGGCAGCGACGCCGTGGATGGCAGCGACGCCGTGGATGGCAGTGACGCCATGGATGGCAGTGACGCCATGGATGGCAGTGACGCCATGGATGGCCTAGATACCCACGACGGCTCCGATGCCAGCGACGGCTCCGATGCCAGCGACGGCTCCGACGGGACCGACGGAACGGGTGCCTTTTGCGGCGGCTTTGCCGGGATCAAGTGCGGTTCCGGCGAGTTCTGCGACTACGCGCTCGATGCGCAATGCGGCAACGGCGACATGGGCGGGACCTGCGAGCCGATCCCGGGAGTGTGCGCCGCCGACTACGTGCCGACGTGCGGCTGCGATGGCGTCATCTACTCCAACCCGTGCCACGCCAACTCAAAAGGTGTCGCCGTAGCGCCCAAGACCTTCTGCCCGGCTGCCGAGGGCGAGCCTTGCGGTGGCAAGGGTAACCCGCAATGCGGTGAGACGCTCTTTTGCGACTTCCCGCCAGAGCAGATCTGCGGCGCGGCGGACGGCCCCGGGCTCTGCCAAAAGGTGCCGCAGGTTTGCGATCTGGCGTTGGACCCGGTCTGCGGCTGCAGCGGGATGACCTACGGCAACGCGTGCCTCGCCAACGCGGCCGGCGTGTCGGTTGCCCCGGAAGAGTGGTGCAACGGAGGCACCATCGGTCAGGCTTGCGGCGGCTGGACGGACAAAAAGTGCGGCGAAGGCGAGTTCTGCAGGTACGACGCCAACCAGCTTTGCGGCGCCGCCGAGACGCCGGGGGCCTGCATGGCCGAAGGGCCCACCGACTGCCCCGACGCCTCGGAGCCGGTCTGCGGCTGCGACGCCATGGACTACAATAACGAGTGCCTCGCCAACGCCGCCGGGACCTCGGTCTCGTTCTACGGGACCTGTGACGACGGCCCGCCCATTGGGTCTGTGGCCTGCGGCGGCTGGTTGGGTAACACGTGCACAGACGGCGAATACTGCGCTTATCAGCCCGGCGAATACTGCGGTGCTGCCGACGCGAGCTCGGTGTGTATGCCGAAGCCCGAGGTCTGCGCCGACGTGAAGATGCCCGTATGCGGCTGTGACGGTCAGACCTATCAGAACGAATGCAAGGCCAACGCGGCCGGAACGGGCCTCGTCGACTACGGCGCTTGCACAATGTAGTCGCGGCCTCGAGTCCTTAAGGCTTTACGTGCCGGGACGAGATCCCTACTCTCCCGCGACCATGCCGCTATTGCCATCCACCGGTGTCCGTCTCCAGAAGTTCCTCGCCTCCGCCGGCATCGCGAGCCGTCGTCAGGCCGAGCTCCTCATCAGTGGGAGCCGCATCTCCGTAAACGGCGCCGTCATCACCGAGCTCGGGACCCGCGTCGATCCCGTCAGCGATAGCGTGGAAGTCGACGGTGTACGTGTTCGGCAGCAAGAGCCGGTCTACCTCATCATGAACAAGCCCAAGGGCACGGTCTGTACCGAGCGCGACCCGGACGGCCGCCCGCGCGTCATCGACTTGCTGCCGAAGGGGCTCCCACGCGCCTTCTCAATCGGTCGGCTCGACTGGGACACCGAAGGCCTCCTGCTCTTTACGAACGACGGCGAGCTCGCCAAGGCGCTCCTCGATCCCCAGCGCCACGTGCCGCGCATCTACCGAGTGAAGATCCAAGGTCCTGTTGATCAGCACCTTCTGCGTCGCTTCAACGAGGGCGTCCGGTTGCCCGACGGCTACCGAACCAAGCCGTCGCCCATCGAAGTCGTCAGCCGCACCGACACCAACGCCTGGTACGAAGTCGTGCTGTCGGAAGGTAAGAACCGCCAGATCCACCGCATGGTCGAGGCTTGTGGGCATCGCGTCCTGAAGTTGGTACGGCTCTCGTACGGCCCGGTGCAGCTCGGCACCCTCCCGCTCGGCCGTTGTCGCATTTTGACCGATGGCGAAGTCGACGCGCTCGAGTCGGCCGCCGGCGTGCGCCGCGAGCGCATCGCTCAGGCCATTGTCGCCGCCAAGCGCGAGGCCGAGGGCCGTCGTAAGCCAGCCGCCTCGGCGAAAGCCGCTGTGTCGAAGGCCACGCCGGCACGTAAGTCGCCGCCTGGAAAGGCGGGCGCAGCCGGCAAAGCACCGATGGTGAGGGCTACCGCGGCCAAGGTCGCTGCCAGCCGCGCCGCGCCGTCGCTTGCCGCCAACTCGCCCTGGGCCAAAGCCGCGCCCGCGTCCATCCGCCCGAAGGACGGCTCTGGCCTGCCGGCGCGTCCCGTCCCGCCCAAGAAGTCGGCGGGCGCCGCCTTCATCGAGTCTCTGTCTTACGACGACGACGACGACGACGATGATGATGATGACTACACCGACGGCACCGGTCGCAGTCACCCCGACCTCGATCGGGACGACCGAAAGCCCAGCCACGCCAAGCCGGGCGCCAGCAAGCCGAGCGTGAGCAGGCCAAGCGCCAGCAAGCCGGACGTGAGCAGGCCAAGCGCCAGCAAGCCGGGCGTGAGCAGGCCAAGCGCCAGCAAGCTGGGCGTGAGCAGGCCAAGCGCCAGCAAGCCGGGCACAGGTGGCCCTACCACCCGCCGCTCGGGCGATCGCGCTGCCGACACGGGAGACCGAAGCGAGGCCGAACCGGCGCGCAAGAGGTCTTACGGCGATCGCAACCGCGATCCGAGTGACGACACACGACCCAAGCCCGCCCGCACGGGGCCGAAGAGCAAATCGAGCAAGGCACCCGGCTTCGCTCCTGCGCGGAACGACGAGGGTCCAACCGAACGTCGCATTGGCGCACGCGCTCGCTACACCGAAGACAAGGTGAAGCCGGCTGGTCGCGGCAAACCCGCCGCCGGTGGGGCAGGGCGCGGTAAGCCCGCCCCGGTCGGCCGTGAGAAGCCGGCCCCGGTCGGCCGTGGGAAGCCCGCTCCTAGCGGGCGATCGTCGCGAGGCAGCACTCCATCGCCGAAGTCGCCGGGATCTCGGGGTGGTTCGAAGCCGCGAGGCAAGCGCTGAGAGGTCAGATACGGACCACAGCTCTCGGCAAAACCGAGAGCTGTGATCCGCTCCGAACGCAGGTCGAGTGAGCTGTAAGCCGGGTTCTGTGACGCCGCCCGGTTGCCCGAGCGACGACGGCCGTCATTCCTCTGGGACGTACATTGCTGCACGCCTCGTGCGATCACCCGGGGGCTCGGGCGGGCAGCCCTCGAACGCCCCCTGTTCGATCTTGCTCCGGGTGAGGTTTACCGACCACGACGTCGCCGCCGCAGCCCGTGGGCTCTTACCCCACGGTTTCACCCTTACGTCGGCGTCCGAAGACTCCGCCGCGGTTTCTTTTCTGTGGCACTCTCTCTGAGATCACTCCCGCTGGACGTTATCCAGCACCCTGCCCTATGGAGCCCGGACTTTCCTCCAGGCCTTGCGGCCCAGCGACTGCCCACGGCACTCGCCCTGCGTTCGTGGTGAATCCTGCCGCACGTACCGGCCTTAGCCTGGCGGCGGGAGCCGAAGTTACTCGGCAGCCGTCTCGACCTTCGGATCCCAGTAGAGGATACGGCTGCAGTTGCGGCATGTCTCCATTGTCTCGAGCTTTTGGAGGCGCAGAATCTGCTGCGGCGGGACGGAGAAGTTGCAGCCCGAACACGCCTGATTGCGTACGGGCACGATCGCGACGCCGTCGCGGGCCGACTGTATCCGCTTGTAACGAGTGACCAGATCGGGGGCGAGCTTTCCGGCGATGGCGTCCCGCTCGGCCCCGCGGGCGTCGATGCGGGCGTCAAGCTCGCCGATTCGTGTGGCGTTGTGCTCATCTTCGGCGTTCACATCGGCTTCGAGGCTCGAGATCTTCTCCTGTTCGGCGGCGATGGCGATCTTGAACTCTTCCATTACGTTCAGGAGCTTCAGGATCTCCTCCTCCTTGTTGGTGTTGGCCTTGCGGAGGAGCTCGATCTCCTTCTGCATCGCCATGTACTCTTTGTTCTTCGTGACCGCCTGAAGCTTGCTCTTGGCGCGGTTGACCTTCTCTTGGTCGGCCTTCAGCTCGGAGTCCTTCTCACGGTACCAGCGGCTTGCTTCTGCGAGCTTCTCTCGCTTTTCATCGAGGCCCTTACCAGCGACCACGAGCAGCTCCTTCAGCCGCTGTATCTTCTTCTGGAGGCCATCGCGCTCGTTCTTGTCGTTGCGCGCTGCGCTGTCGATGCCTTGGAGAGCCACGAGGTTTTCGACGATATCGCGCACGTTCATCTCCGAAACGGCCCGGCCTGAGGACCGGGCGTTCGTGGCGCAGCGCCCGCGGGCCTTCTGCTCCACTCGAAATTTTCAGACCCGACCGCCATGGCGACCGAGACACTCCCGGCGCCCGAGTGGGCGGGGGGAGTTAGGACGACCGGCCCCTCGTCAGGGTCGCCGCCAAGGTTCCGTCGGTGGGCCCACCAGGATTTGAACCTGGGACCAAACGGTTATGAGCCGCCCGCTCTGACCGCTGAGCTATGGGCCCGTCTCCCGCGTCCGCCAGCGCGCCGAGGGGCGATGGTGAGGAGTTGGGTTGGTCGCGGGAGCCTAATCCCCGAGCCCTGTCGCGTCAATACTCGGCAGGGCCGGCTACCGCACCGACCTCCCCCCTTGCGCTACCGCGTCGCTAAAGGCAGGATCGCGGGCTCGATGAGACTCGCTGCCACCGTACGTAACGTCCGCTACACCTTCGACACGGTCGGTGAGGTGATGGCGAAGGCCAACCCGCCCAAGTCCGGCGACGTGCTCGCGGGGATCGCCGCTCGTGACGCTGTGGAGCGCGTCGCGGCGCGCGCTGTGCTGGCCAACTTGACTCTCGCGGACCTGCGCAACAACCCCGCGATCCCCTACGAGATCGACGAGCTCACCCGCATGGTGGAGCACTCGCTGAACGAGTCGGCCTATGCGGCGGTGCGTCACTTGACCGTCGGTCAGTTCCGCGAGTGGCTGCTCTCGACCGCCGTCGACGGCATGCGGATCCGCTCGGTGTCGCCTGGCCTCACTCCTGAGATGGCGGCCGCCGTATGCAAGCTCATGAGCAACATGGATCTCATGACCGTGGCCGTGAAGTGCCTCGTCGTCGTGCGCGCCAACAACACGCTCGGGCTCCCGGGCCGGCTCTCGTCCCGCGTCCAGCCGAACCACCCGACCGACGACGTCGATGGCATCCTGCTCTCGATGCGCGAGGGCCTGTCCTACGGCTGTGGCGACGCGGTCATCGGCGTGAACCCGGCGACGGACACCGCCGAGTCCACCGCCGAGATCCTCACGGCTATCGACAAGGTCTTGAAGAAGAACGGCTGCCCCACCCAGCACTGCGTTCTCTCCCACGTCTCCGTGCAGATGCGGGCGCTCGATCTCGGCTGCCCGATGGACCTGATGTTCCAGTCGCTGTCGGGCTCCGAAGCGGGCAACAAGGCTTTCGGTATCTCGATCGCGCTCATCGACGAAGCCTGGGACAAGATGAAGCACCTCGGCACGGCGCGCGGGCCGAACGTCATGTACTTCGAGACCGGGCAGGGTTCGGCGCTCTCCTCGGCGGCCCATCACGGCGCCGACCAGCTCACGCTAGAAGCTCGCTGTTACGGCTTTGCGCGCCGCTATGACCCCTTCCTCGTGAACACGGTCGTCGGCTTCATCGGCCCCGAGTACCTCGAAGACGGACCGCAGATCACGCGAGCCGGCCTCGAAGACCACTTCATGGGCAAGCTGCTCGGCCTCCCCATGGGCTGCGACGCCTGCTTCACGTACCACGCACGCATGAGCCAGGACGAGCTCGAGTGCCTCAAGGTCCTGCTCGCCACCGCTGGCTGTACCTACCTGATGTCATTGCCCGTGGGTGACGACATCATGCTCAACTATCAGAGCACGTCCTACCACGACATCTCGTCGGTGCGGCGCCTCACCGGACGCCGGCCCACGCCGGAGTTCGATGCGTGGTTGAGCGAGATGGGCATCATGGACGGCGACAAACCCGGCGAGCGCTTCGGCGATCCCCGCGTCATCGTTCCTTAAAGGAGCTTTCTGTGAGTCGCACTCGCCAGCTCATCGACGCGCTCCGGGACCAGATGGGCGGCTCCGCGCCCCTCCCGCCGCCGCCGCCGCTCCCACGCGTCGCTGAGCCGCCCGCGCGCGTCTATCCGCGTCGCGCCGAAGAGAAGAGCGCCTACGCACGGGAAGCATCAGCGCACACCACCGCGCTGCTCGGCATCGGCCACGTCGGCACGCGTTACGCCACTGACGTCGTGCTCCAGTTCCAGGCGGAGCTCGCCGTCGCGCATGAAGCGGTCGGGCAAGAACTCCCAGACGACTGGGCCGGCAAAAGCGGCCTCATCAGCCTTCAGTCACGCGTTCAGAGCCACCGCGAGTTCTTGCTGCGGCCCGACCTAGGGCGGCGCCTCTCTGATGACAGCTTGGGAGTGCTGCGCACGGCGGTCCGACGCGGCGTCGACGTCCAGCCCATCCTCGCTGACGGCCTCTCGGCGGTGGCCTGCATGCAGTCCGGCCTCGAGCTGCTCGCCGAGTTCACCAAAGCCTGCGAAGCGAGGGGGCTCTCCGTCGGGACGCCCATGTGTGCCAAGTTCGCGCGCGTTTGGCTCGAGGATGAGATCGGCTACGAGGTTCAAGCCAAGGTCGCCGCCATTCTCCTGGGCGAACGTCCCGGGCTCGGCACGGGCGACGGGCTCTCGGCCTACCTCGTCTACGCGCCGGCCATCGGGAAGACCGACGGCGACCGGAACATGATGAGCAACATCCACGCGCGAGGCACCGTGCCGAAAGTGGCTGGTGACAGGCTCGCCGTCCTCTCCAAGGCCATGATCGACCAGCGCACCTCGGGTGTCGCGCTCGACCTCTCCCATCTCACTGCGGAGTTAGGTGAAGCGGCCGGTCGACATCACCGAGCGCCCCAAGAGCGCGTACGCCTCGTGGAGGTCCAGTCGTGATACTCGAACCGCTCCCGCCCAAGATCCTGTCCGTTAGGCGCATCCCGAACGCCGATCCCGCACTGCTCCGAGCCTACGGGGCCGATCCGGCGCGCCACCGGTCGCTGGGCCTCGTGACCGTCGACCAGGACGATCCGACCTACGTCGCCCTCGACGAAGCCACCAAACACGCGCCCGTCGACGTGGTCTTCGCTCGATCCTTCTACGCCGGGTCCGCCCACGGCTCGGGACCCATCTCCGGCGAGATCCTCGGCGTGCTGGCTGCCACGGACCCCGATGAGATCGACGAAGGCCTCGCCGCTCTGATCCGCTGCCTCGAACACGACGCCCGCTTTTACGCCGCGGACGCCACCCGCACGACCGCCGTCTTCCCCCACGTCATCACCGCACTCGGCCACTATCTCTCCGCCCAGGCCGGTCTCGCGCCGGGCGAGCCGATGGCGTACCTCGTCGCCCCTCCTATGGAAGCGACCATCGGCCTCGACGCCGCGCTGAAGGCCGCCGACGTCCGCGCCGTGAAGATCTTCCCACCCCCGACCGAGACCAACTTCGCCGCCTCGTGGCTCACAGGCTCCCTCGAAGCCTGCGAAGCCGCCGCCGTGGCCTTCGCCGAAGCGGTCGTGAAGGTCGCCGCGGAGCCGAAGGGACGCTATCTCTGACGATGAGTCAGGCTAAGCATCAGTAGCGATCACGATTAACCTGACTCATCGTCAGTGTAGCTTGACTGGGGCTTCGAGAGCGTGCGTAGTGGTCGCATGAACGCGACGATCCGCCTTCGGCTCTTGCAGACCAACCCGTGGTTCCTCGACGCCGCTCGTTTTGCCGAGGAGACCGCACGCCATCGTGCCGAACGCTGGGTCCCGCGTCTCGCGGACGAAGACGGTCTCGACGACACTCACAAGGCCAAGCTCGTGGTCGGTCCGCGGCAAGTTGGGAAGTCGTCGTGGCTCTGGAGCCGGCTCACGGGGCGCCGCCCGGACGAGGTCTTGTGGCTCAACTGCGAAGAAGAGCGGGTACGTGCGTGGCTGGGGTCGGCGGGTGAGGTGCTCTCCGACCTCGAGAGCGAGTTCCCGACCGTTCGCCTCCTCTTCATCGAAGAAGCACAACACCTCACCGATGCAGGGCTCTTCATCAAAGGCCTCATCGACGCGCGACGCGGGCTCGACATCTGGGCCACCGGCTCGTCGAGCTTCCACCTCGACGCCCGAACCCGCGAGAGCCTGGCCGGACGCGCGACTCGGCGGCGGCTCCTTCCGTTCTCGCTTCGGGAGCTCATGGCGGCTGAGCCGTCGCGGGTCCCGGCGGCCCGCGCGGCGATCGCCGAGCAGTTCCTGCAGAGACAGTGGCTCTTCGGGAGCTACCCCGCCGTGTGGTTCGCTCGCGACCCGGTGCGTGAACTCGCTGAGCTCCTCGAAGCGTTCGTGGTTCGGGACGCCTCCGATCGCTTTCGAATTCAGCATACCGATGCCTTTCGGCGCCTGATCCAGCTCGGCGCGGGCCAAGTCGGCGGGCTCGTCAACCTCGCTGAGTGGGCTTCCCTCCTCGGGGTCGCCGCCGGGACCGTCCGCGAGTATTTGAGCCTGCTCGAGGAGGCCTTCATCGTGAAGCGCCTGCCGGCATTCTCTGGCGGAAAGCGCTCCGAGCTGACCCACGCGACGCGGCTCCACTTCTATGACATGGGGATTCGAAACGCCGCCCTGAACGCGTTCGGTGCCGACCTCACGACCCGGCCCGACCGGGGTGCGCTGGCGGAAGGGTGGGTCTTCGGCGAGCTCGCGAAGTCCATGGGCTTCGGCTGGAACCTCTACTACTGGAACGCCAAGGGCGGCGCCGAGATGGACTTCGTGCTCGTGAACGGCGCGAGACTCGTGGCGATCGAGGTCAAGGCGGGTGTTCCTCGTCTGACCCGCTCGGCCCGTAGCTTCATTGATGCATACTCACCCGAACGTCTACTCATCGTCTCGAGTGACACTGGCCGCGACCTGCCCGAGCGCGTCGGGGAGACGGTCGTCGAGGTCGTCCCTTTTACCGACCTCGGGGGCGTCGTCGCCGCGCTCACCGGCGCGCGTGGCGCCGATGCGGGCGTGTTCTAACGTCTATTCGCAGCGCCCGTTGGTCGGCACGCACTGGCGCCCCGACAGTTGGTTCGAGCCACCTGCCGCAACGGCGCCGCATCGATAGCCCCCGGGGCAGCCGGTGTCGTCCGTACACGCCGCGGCGCAACCGGCGATGCCGCCGAGGCCCTTGATGCACAGATTGTCGGCGCCGGGACACTCCCCGTGGCCCTTACAGGTGTTGCAGAGCGTGGCCGTGTCGGCGTAAGGCGAGAGGCGGGCGTTGTCGGAGAGCCCGTGGACGCCGTAGATGACGTCCCAGCTCCGGCCGCTGTTCAGCTCAGCCAAGACCTGATCGTAGCTGCGCGGGATGTGCTCGCCCTTGTTCGTCGCGGTGAAGTTCCCGATGAGGTCCGTCGTGACGCGCGTCATCTCGGACAGCCACGAGAAGTTGACCGTGGTGATGATGTCGAGGTTCGCCACCGTTTTGGCGCGGTTCTTGTACATCGCGTCCGCGTACGACGTATAGGTCTTGCAGCCGTTGAACACGAAGAGCTGATACTTGGCCGGCAACTCGAGCTCGGCGAAGTCCGCGGCGGCGATGGCGTGGCGCGGGTTGTAGTGCACCACGATGCCGCTGTAGCTCACGTCGTAGCCGGCGTGGCCGTCGTACATCACGACGTCGGCCTTCGCCGCGGACGCCTTGTAGCTGGCGATGAGCCCCTCGTAGCCGACGCCAGACTCTTTGTTCATGTCCGGGTGGATGAGCGTGACCTCGACCGAGATCGTGCGGCCGTTGGCGTCGAGCGTGCCCTTGAAGGGGCCGCTGTTCGAGCGGAGCGCGTCGAAGTCAGAGACCGGCGCCGTGAGGCCGAGGTCCGATTGGAGACGCTCGAAGATGTCTCGCGCCGCGACGAGGTCGTAGCGTTCCTCGTTGTAGTCGCCGCCGACGTGGATGGCGATGTCGAGGATGCCGTCCTCGAAGAGCGCCGTGTAGTTCGGATAAGCGTCGGGTTCCGAGGACTTGGCGCTGATCGCGACGTCGAGGGTCTGAAGCTTGTCGGCCGCGACCGTCTCGGTGTTGAAGGCCTTGTAGGTCTTGGCGTAGCTGCCCGACTCAAGCTCGGCGCGAGTGAGGATGGGCACGGCGAGCGGGAAGGTGCTCGCGGCGCTGATCGGCACCTTCTTCAAGAGGTCGCTAGGGCCGCCGGCTTCCGCCTCGAAGTCGAAGTCGAAAGTGCCGGGCGCATCGGGGCGCTCGACGATGGCGAGCGTCTCGAAGGTCTGCTGGCGGATGGTCGTGCGGAAGTTGCCGTAGGTGAAGTTGGCGTCGCTGCGGCTCTTCCCGGCGAGGTACTCGTAGGCGAAGAAGCTGATGGCCTTGAAGCGCAGCTCGACGAGCTCTTGGACGCGCGCGGTGCGGGCCTCGCCTTCGAGGAGCAGCTCGCCTTCTTCGAGGACGATGGTGTCCCGCGCGAGCAGGGCGTATTCCTTGCCCGTGGTGCTGCGGTAGTCGTCGGCTTTGCCCTCGGGCACGTACTCGAGCGGCGCTTCGTCGATGGTGATGACGTTGGCCGCCTCCGAGCTGCACCCGGTCAGTGCGAGCGAGGCGAGGCCGAGGGCGGGCAAGGACGTGAGTGCGAGTAGGCGGCGCATGGTGGGCTCCTGAGTTCGGCCAGGGAGCTTACTCAGAAGCCCGCGTCGAGACTAGAGAGTTCGACGTTGAAGCGGTCGCCTCCGTACGGCATCATGCGTCTCATGCCGGCTCGCAACCTCGCACCCGATGATGCCCCAGTCGCGCCCTCCCAAGGCGAGTGGGATGCCATGTCGCCGGCCGAGCGGGATCGCGTGGTCGCGTCGCTCCCGTTTGTCGTCGAGAATGACTTCATGTCAGAGGGAGACGCGCACGCTCGCGTCGTCGATGACTCCGTACAAGCAGTCCGAAACCGTTTCGGCGGCAATGGTCCAGGCAGCCGAAGCATGTACGTGGGCCGGTCCATCATGGTCCACTACCCGAACGTGCGCGGCTTCGCGCCAGACATCTTCGTCGTCTTCGACGTCGAAGATAGGATGCGCGAGAGCTGGGTGGTAAGCCGAGAGGGTAAGGGCCTCGACCTCGCGATCGAGGTTCTTTGGAAGGGGGACGCCCGCAAGGACTACCACCGAAACGTCGCCCTCTACGCGAGCGTCGGCATCCCCGAGTACTTCGTCTTCGACCTGAACCGTATGATCATCACCGGGCAACGCCTCGAGCCCGGCACCAGCACCTACCGGCCGATCCTCGGTCAGGGCGGGCGCTTCTGGTCCGAGGTCCTTGGGCTCCACGTCGCGGTTCAAGGGGGCGAGTTCCGGTTCTTCCTCGGTGAAGCCGTGATCCCGACGGACCGAGAAGTTCGCCGACGCCTGAATGAGGCGCTCACAGCGACTCTTGAACGAGCGGCGACCGACGCCGAGCGCGCGGCCACCGAAGCGGAGCGTGCCGACTCTGCCGAGGCGCGGGTGCGTGACCTCGAGGCTCGATTGGCGGCGCTGCTGGCCGGCCACACGCCCAGCTGATCGCATCCGGTCGAACCCGGTTTGACCCGGCCCAACTTTGGCGCTAGACGGAAATCCATGTCGAACTCCCTGGAGCTACAAGGGCGTCGCGCCCTCATCACCGGTGGTGGCCACGGCCTTGGTCGCGGTATCGCCTTTGCGTTGGCACGTGCCGGCGCGTCCGTCTTTGTCTGTGGCCGGAAACAGGCCCCGCTCGATGAGACGGTGGCGCTCCTGCGAGCCGAGGGCTTCAACGCCGCGTACGGGATCTGCGACGTCGGCGATGAGGGCTCGGTCGCGGCGGCGGTCGCGGAGGCCGAGGCGCAGCTCGGCGGCATCGACATCCTCGTCAATAACGCAGGCGTGGCCACGTCCGCGCCGCTCCAGAAGACCGACCTCGCGACCTGGGAGTCCACGCTCCGGATCAACGCGACCGGCCCCTTCCTCCTCACGCGCGCTTGTGCGTCGGGCATGCTCTCGCGCGGCTTCGGGCGGGTCGTGAACGTCGCGTCGGTCGCCGGCATTGGCGGCAGCGCTTACCTCAGCGCCTATTGCGCGTCGAAGCACGCCCTCATCGGCTTCACGCGTGCCGCCGCCGCCGAGCTCGGCAACCGCGGCGTCCACGTGAACGCGCTCTGCCCCGGCTACATCGACACCGACATGGCGCGCCAGGGCGTCGACCGCCTGATGGCGACCCGCGGCGTCAGCGAGGACGAGGCGATCCGGCGCGTTCTTGCGACCGGCAACCAGAAGCGCATGCTCACGGTCGACGAGGTGTCGGGGTGGGTTCTGCAGCTCTGTGGCGCCGCCAGCCGCGGCATGAACGGCCAGATCATCGTGCTCGACGGCGGCGGCGCGTCATGAGCCTCACGCCCGTAAACCCGCCCGCGCTCGGGACGCCGCGCGGCTATAGCAACGGCATGGTGGCAGCGGCCGGGGGGCGTCTCCTCTTCGTCGCGGGGCAGATCGGCTGGGACGGTGAGCAACACTTCGTCTCCCCTGAGTTTTTGCCGCAGTTCGAGAGAGCACTCGAGAACGTCCTGGTGGTTGTCACCGCCGCGGGTGGGCGCGCTGAACACATCGGCCGTCTGACGCTCTACGTGGTCGACAAGACCGAGTACACTGCGGATCTTCGAGCGGTCGGTGGCGCGTATCGGCGCGTCCTCGGGCGCCACTATCCGGCGATGTCCCTCGTCGAGGTGAAGAGCCTCCTCGAGCCGCTCGCGCGCGTCGAAATCGAAGCCACCGCCGTCCTGCCTGGCGGCCACACCGGAGAACACGATGGCGAGACCCGCTGAGCCCTTCCGTCCCGAGACCTTCGACTACGCGCTCGACCCCTCGACCGGCGTCGCGACGCTCACCTTCACCCGCCCGGACCGGCTCAACTCCCTGACCTTCGAGGTCTACGCCGAGCTGCGGGACGCGTTCCGGCGCCTCGACGTCGAGCCCGGCGTGCGCACGATCATCCTGACCGGCCAGGGCCGCGGCTTCTGCTCCGGCGGCGACGTGGAGACCATCATTGGCGAACTCTTCGCGCGCGACTATCAGGGCCTCCTCGAGTTCACGCGCCTCACGTGCGACCTCATCCACGCCATCGTAAGGTGCCGTCGCCCCGTCATCGCCGCCCTGAACGGCACGGTCGCCGGCGCCGGGGCCGTCATCGCCGCGGCGGCCGACGTCCGGATCGCGTCCGAGACCGCCAAGATCGCCTTCCTCTTCACCCGCGTCGGCCTCTCCGGCGCCGACATGGGCTCCGCCTGGCTCTTGCCGCGGCTCATCGGACACGGGCGGGCGACGCAGCTCCTGATGACCGGCGAGTTCACCAGCGCGCAAGCAGCTGAACGTATTGGGCTTTATAGTCGCGTCGTCCCACCGGACCAGCTCATGGCCGAAGCGCGCGCCTTCGCTGAGAAGCTCGCCCGCGGCCCACAGTTCGGCCTCGCGATGACCAAGGACCTCCTGAACCGCGAAGCGTCGATGGACTTCGTGAGCGCGCTCGAAGCCGAAGCGCAGGCGCAGGCGGTCTGTATGCAGCACTCGGACTTCCGCGAAGCCTACGAGGCCTTCATGGGCAAGCGGGAGCCGCGTTTCCAATGAGCGGCTACAGCGCGCTCCACCTTGCGCCCGTCCGGGCCTTCCTGACGCCGCATCACGACGCCATCGCCGACCGCGCGCTCGCCTTCGCGCGGGACCACCTGCTCCCGATGCCGGCGCCGACTACCGACGCCGAAGGCCGCCTCCAGGCT
Source organism: Pseudomonadota bacterium (assembly GCA_947498315.1). GTDB lineage: Bacteria > Myxococcota_A > UBA9042 > SXOO01. Next base: position 15,804 of record CANMLD010000021.1, read on the forward strand.
CGGCGGGTGCTCGACCACCTCGCCGGGTCTGGCCTCCTCGCCGCGATCGCGCCTTTCGATCTCCGCGCCTGCTGCCTCATTCGCGAGGCGCTCGCGTGGGCCTCACCGCTCGCCGACGAGGTCTTCGCATTACAGGCCCTCGGCGCCATGCCCATCTTGCTCGCAGGCGACGCGGACCAACACGCCCGCTTTGCCGCCGGCCTCGTGGCCGGCACCCAGATGGGCGGCTTCGCGATGACGGAGCCCCAGGCCGGCTCGGACGTCGGCGCCCTGACCACCCGCGCGGTCAAAGACGGCGATGGCTACCGCATCGACGGCTTCAAGACCCTCATCTCGAACGCGGGCATCGCCGACCAGTACGTCGTCTTCGCCTCGACCGACCCGGCCGCGGGCGCGAAGGGGCTCTCGTGCTTCGTCGTTCCCGCCGATGCCGAAGGCGTCCGCTTCGTCAGGCCACTCGTGCTGAGCGCGCCCCACCCTCTCGGCGAGCTCGCCTTCGAGGGCTGCTGGGTGCCCGAGTCCGCCCGCCTTGGTCCGGAAGGCGCCGGCTTCCGAACTGGCATGGCGACCCTCGACCGCCTGCGCCCCACCGTCGCCGCCGCCGCCACCGGGATGGCCGCCCGTGCTCTCGACGAGTCGCTGTCCTACGTGAAGTCCCGTTCCCAATTCGGCCGCGCGATCGCGGAGTTCCAGCTCGTCCAGGACAAGCTGGCGGTAATGGCGACCGAGCTCACCGCTTCGCGCCTCCTCCTTTACCGAGCCGCCTGGGAACACGACACGGCCACCACCCCCGGCAAACGCCTTACCCTCGAATCCGCAATGGCGAAGTCCTACGCCACCGAAGCCGCCCAGCGCATCGTGGATTCGGCCGTGCAACTACACGGCGGGTCGGGCGTACTCGCCGACTCGGTCGTCGACCGGCTCTATCGGTCGGTGCGGGCCCTTCGCATCTATGAAGGGACCACCGAGGTACAGCATCTCGTCATCGCTCGGCATTTGCTGGGGTAGATTTGATCGAGATCTACGTCAGTACCGACGTCGAAGCCGACGGCCCCATCCCGGGTCCACACTCGATACCAACCGATCGGTCCGTCATCGCCTGGGTGACTCGGGGGCCGATAGGTCGATGAGCGCGCCCGGCATCGTGGCTCGCGAGTACGTCGGCAAGGGTCGCCCGCTCAGAGCCCATGCCTGCTGAGCGAGCTCCCACATCACGGAGAGCGCCGCCTCTTTCGAGGCCACGGAATGGTTCGAGTGCCTGTCGAGTGTCGTCAGTTCAGAGGCCCAGGTGCGGCGGCGCTCTTCGGCTCGACGCGCGCGGCGCTCGTCGTCAGCATCGATAGTCACTGAGGATTTCGCCATGTCTTCGAGTCTATCGCACCGCTTGAACGAAGGCACTTGTTGGGTTGTCCTCCGAGCGCCAGTGCTCACTTTTGGGAGCCGTCCTCTTCTTCAGTGGTAGACGTCGGCTCCCATTTGGCCCGAAGTAGCCGTCGACCGAGAGTCGACCCCTGGCTTCTCAGGACGGCCGCGCGCTCCCACTCTGTTCAGCGCATGGACCCGATGAATCCACTCGAGCGACTCCTCCAGTCATTGGAGTCGTTCGGCCAGGGTCAGGGAAAGCCCAGGCCGACGCTGTCGGCGGTCGGCACCCTCTCAGGTACACTCAGCCCAGGCCGACGCTGTCGGCGGTCGGCACCCCCTCAGGTACACTCAGCCCAGGCCGACGCTGTCGGCGGTCGGCACCCTCTCAGGTAAACTCAGCCCAGGCCGACGCTGTCGGCGGTCGGCACCCTCTCAGGTACACTCGGCTCAACCCGCCGACTCTTCAACCAACCACCACGTCCCGTCCGCCGTAGGCCCGGGCCGCCGACGTCGTGAAGAACCACCCATCCCGCCGTGGCGCGACCGTGTCCATCAGCGTCTTGAGCGCCGCTCGCGCCTCGGATTCGGGGAAACTCGGGTCCCGCGCATAGAGGTCCCAGCCCTCCGGCGTAATGCCGAAGGAGACCCGGGAGAACCACGTGGCAGCCCATCGGTACTCGGGATCGATTGCGACGACGCACCACTCGCTGGTCACGACCTTGAGCAGGCCCGTTCCGCGCCACTGGAAGCGGCCCGGCGGCGCGACCACCGTGTTCTCGCCGCCGACGTGCCACCGGCGACTGAAGGGCGGGCCGATGAAGCGGACCTCGTCGAGCCAGCGCCCGTCAGGTTTCTGCGTGTAGGTCACGGTCGGCTCGGACCGCTTGCGCCAAAAGGGGAGGGTGGTGGCGATGATCTGCCACTGCCCCAGGAGTCGGTCGAGGTCGAGTCCCGGCGGGGGTGCGATGCGCGTCATGGCGCGACCATAACACGGAGGCTCGCGGGTGTGGTGTCGGCGCTCCGCCTGCGCCATACTCCGCGCGAGGGAGCACCCCAGCTCATCGACCCTTGGAGGCACCTTGGCCAGCGCGTCACAACCCTATCTCCTCGACATCACGCCGGAACTGGCAGAGGAGGAGCGGCTCGTTCACGCGAGCGCCGCCGACTTCTGTCGCTCCCGGCTGCTCCCCATCATCGCCGAGCACTACGAAGCGGGCACCTTCCCTCGGGACCTCATCGTTGAGTTCGCGCGGATGGGTTTCCTCGGCGCGCCGCTCGAGGGTTACGGCTGCGCGGGGCTGAACCCCGTGGCTTACGGCCTCACCATGCTCGAGCTCGAGAAGGTCGACAGCGGCCTCCGCTCCTTCTGCTCTGTTCAGACCGCGCTCGTCATGTGGCCCATCTTCGCGTACGGCGACGAGACTCAGAAGCAGCGCTGGTTGCCCGCGATGGCGCGGGGTGAGGCCATCGGCTGTTTCGGCCTCACCGAGCCCGGGTCCGGCAGCGATCCCGGCAGCATGCGCACGAACGCCCGCCGCGAGCCGAACGGCGACTACGTCTTGAACGGCGAGAAGATGTGGATCACGAACAGCCCGATCGCGGATGTCGCCGTGGTCTGGGCCAAGGTCGTCGAGGAGGGCCGTCCCGACCCCGTCGTCAGGGGCTTCCTCGTCGAGCGCGGCATGCAGGGGTTCTCGACTCCGGAGATCCACGGCAAGCTCAGCCTACGCGCGTCGATCACTGGGTCCATCGTGCTCGAAGACGTTCGGGTACCGGCCTCATCCATGCTGCCGGGCGTCTCCGGACTCAAGGGGCCCCTTGGCTGCCTCACCCAGGCCCGCTACGGCATTGGCTGGGGCGCGGTCGGCGCGGCGATGGGGGTCTACGAGCGTGCGCTCGAGTACTCCAAAGATCGTAAACAGTTCAACCGACCTCTAGCGGGCTTTCAGCTCACGCAACAGAAGCTCGTCGAGATGCACAACGCCATCGGCAAGTCGCTCCTGCTCGCGCTCCACTTCGGCCGACTGAAGCAACGCGGCAAGCTTACGTCGACCCAAGTGTCCTGGCTCAAGCGGGACAACGTCGCCATGGCGCTGGACTGCGCCCGTACGGCACGCTCGATCCTTGGCGGCAACGGGATCATGGGCGAGTTCCACGTCATGCGTCACCTCTGCAACCTCGAGACGGTCTACACCTACGAAGGTACCCACGAGGTTCACACTCTCGCCATCGGTCGCGCCATCACTGGGGAAGACGCGTTCACCTGACGGCGCTTGACTCGCAGTCATCTGCCGGCACATCAACGAGACCACCCGTCGTGCCGCACGTGCGGAAGCCGAGCGCGAGCGAATCCTCGTCGCGCGTCTCTTCGAACGTCGCCTCGGCCATCAATTGAGCGCGGTCGTCGTGGGCCAGAAACCACAAGGGGCGCTGGTACAGGTCGATGGCGCTCTGGCCCTTCTCTCAGGGGAGGCGCCCCCGCTCGGCACGGTCGTGACCGTCGAGTTCCCGTCGGTGGACACCGAGCTCGGACGCATCGATGTTCGTTGGGTCTCTCCACCTCCTGAAGCACTCCGAGTGGCTTTACACGGACTCGACTAGGCCGATATGCTGGGACTTCGGAACTCGGTTCCAGGCTCCTTCGGAGTCCGGCCCGATTCCCGGCCTAGCGGCAGTTTGCAGTCGCGTCATCGGGTTACCGAGGCAGCGCCACCTCATTTGAGCAGGGGCGAACGTTTTCGGGGCTGGCTGGCGTTACTAGTATTGGAGGCGTCATGGCAGAACAAGCTGGTCTTCGCTCATCTCTGGATAATCTTCGTCATCTCCACGTTGATGACGGCGACGCCCCGAAGGCTGCAACACCGCCGACCAAGTCGAACAGCGACTCCTTGCTGGCTTCGCTCCTCAACGAGACCAGTGAAGAGGCCAACCGTGAGTTGCAAGAGTTGCAAACCAAGCTGCGCGAGAAGCGTCAGGCCGAAGAGGACGTCAAGCGGAAGGACGAAGACGGCCGCCGCAAGGTCCTTGACGCCCTTCGCGAGCAGGAAGCCCGACGACGCGAAGACAAGATCATCGAACGCGAAGCGGCCAGCAAACCCAGCCAGGCGCAGCCAGTCGCCATCTTCACCCCAGCCCCCCTCGTCGCGGAGCCGAAGAAGTCATCTGCGATGGCCTGGGTGATTGCCAGCGTAGCCATACTTGGCGCCGGCGGCGCCGGCTACGGTTGGTGGTCGTCCCAGAAGGCAGCTGACGAAGCCAAAGCGGCGGCGGCTGTCGCTGCCAGGGTCACCGCTGCAGCACCTGCCGTCGCCGCGCCGAAGGCGATACCGCTCCCACCGCCGATCACCATCATCAAGGTGCCGCCGATCGAAGCCCGTGACGCGGAGTGGAGCGAAGCAGGTCGCGTAACCGACCGGCGCTCCATCGAGCTGTCGTTCGTCGCACTCCCCGTCGAGGTGGTCAAGACCGGTGGTGGAAAGCAGGCGGGCAAGCGGCCCACCGGCGATGGTGGCAACACGGGTGGCGGCGGCAAGGTTCCCCGGCTCAAGATCAAAGCTCTCGACCTCGGCGGCAGCAAGTAGAGACGCTACTTCGGCGCGGGTCCTCGCTCTCGATCTCTCGAGTCGCTTCCCGGAGAGCGTGCGCCACGTTTTCCGCCCTCCGGCCTCGTCGGCATGAGCGCCCGAAGCGTCGCTGAGAGCGTCTTCGATGGCATCCCTTGCCGCACCATGAGCAGCAGCCCACTGCCGTAGCGCTCAGCGAGCGCATACCCACCCTTCGCGAGTGCGCGCTCGTGCGCCTCCAATCCCCCAATGGCCAAGTACCGGCCCGCACCTGCGTAGCGGTCGACCCCGTCGAGGGCCACATAGTCGGCTGTGCCGAACGGGACGTCGTCGTGGCCGTACTCCCAAAGTGAGACGCGCGGGGTGAGCGCAGGCAGGAGGTTGCCTGTGGCGGCGACGCTCGCGTCTGCCGGGATAAGCGCTACGAGCGCGTCCCGATCGTCGTCGCCCGCGTCTCGCGTCCTAAACGCGGCGTCGAACGGCGACCAAACGTCGCAGAGCCACCGGTCGGCCGGCGGTCCGTTGTGCGCGCAGTCCGTGGCGACCAACGCCAGCCCTGTCGGTGTGACGTGAACGAGCAGGGTCGCCGCCAAGCTCCCCACCGCGGCGCGCACCGCCCACGGGCGCCCAGCCGACGCGATCACAGCGCCACCGATGCTGGCCGCGACCGCCGGGGCGATGAAGTGGAGCAGGTTCCCCGCGAAGCCGCCATCGAAGAGCAGAACCGCGGCAACGCTCGCGCCGCCGAGCAGGCTCTCTACGGTCAGTAGCGGCAGGAAGAGGACTGGGCCCAGGATCGCGAGTACGCCGATGAGGTGAGTCGGGTCGATCAACCTGTCGAGAAGTGTACCGGCGTCGAGCCCAAGGTTTTTGACCACGATCGTCTGCGCGTAATCTTGCACGACGACCATGGGCATCACCACCCTCGTCGCCACGATGAACCAGGTCGCCGCCAGCGCGATGAGCCCGATCGCAGCGACGCGAGGCGCACCTCGCCACAGCAGGACGACTCCGAGCGGCACGATGGCGAGTGCGAGGTCTTCACGAAAGCTCAGTACGAGCGCCGCAAGAGCGAATGCGAGCCGCCACCGGCCAGCCCGGCACGCCCAGAGAAGAAAGAGCAGAGGCCCGCCCGCGAGCGCCACCGGGCGAAAGGTCGAGACCGTGAGCGCGATGGTGCCAGGCAAGGCCAAGTACACGGCAGCCCAGATCATCGCGAGCCGCTCTACTTGGGGCTGGTCCCGCCCTTCGTGCCTCACCAGCAGCACGGTCGCCAGCGCTCCGCTCGACACGATGAGCGCCTTCAAGAGCCAAAGTGCCGGCCACGGTCCAAGCGCCGCTGACAGCGCCGCCCACGCCGGCCATAGCCAGACCAGCGCGGCCTCCACGTGTGAAGGACGGTGCAAAGGATGGATGCTGTTCTCGAAGAAGTCGCCGCGGCCGATGTTCCAAAGCATCTGGTGGGTCAGCGCGTCGTCCTCCCACTCGTAGTGGACACCGGCGGCATAGCGCGACCACTGGAGCCAGACGACCAACGCCACCCACAGCCCGGCCATGAGCCCGGCCAGAGCCATCGCTGAAGGTCCACGTCCAGACCTGTTGCCGTCCCACGGGCCGTCCGGCGCCATCACCGCTTCCGAGCGACCACCAGCCAAGCCCGAGCCGCCGACGCCCAGCGCGCGCTGCCAGCCAAGACATGTTCTACGCCGATGAGCCCGTCTTCGTAGTCAGCGTCGCCTAAGCGGTCCACGTCGACGGCGTGGTGGAGTGGTCCATCCGTCAGGTAGTGAGTCCCGATGATCGCATCGACGGCGAGGCCAGCCGACTCACAAGCGCTTCGGAGGCGATCGGGCGTGAAGTAGCGCACCCACAGGTCACCCTCGAGTGCCTTCTCCGTGACGGTCTGAGCAGTGGCGATGGCCTCGAGGGAGTGCTTGACGCCCGGTTCGAGCGAGCCGACCGGCGATTCGACCGACGCGATGAAGAGCCCACCCCGTCGCAGGACGCGAGCCGCCTCTGCGAAGCCACGTTCGGGCTTGGACAGATAACAGAGCACCTCCATCGCGCTGACCATGTGGAAACGCTCATCGACGAAGGGCGACAGTGTCTCGGCGGCGAGCTGCCAGAGCGAGAAGGCGCCGCCTTGCCGAGCGAGGTGGCCGAGCGCAAGGGCGAGCGCGGCACCATTGGGTTCGGCGAGGCTGGTGCGGTAGCCGCGGCGAAGCCACTCCTGACTGAAGCGTCCAATGCCACCCCCGACGTCGAGCACGTCGGCGCTGCTCGGCAGCGTCTCGAGCCAGGAGCCGAGGTGGGAGAGGTAGAGGCGTCGCTCGAAGCGTTTGAGCGCGTAGTTGGGCGACGCTTCGGACAGCGTGTCCCACGCATCGGGGTACTCCTCCGCGAAGGCCGCATCGCCAGTCAGGTTCCACGCGCCCGGCTCTTCGAGGACCGGCGCCACGAAAGGCGGGAAGTCGAGCGTCAGTTGCCCGGCTTTCGCGGCGGCGGAGAGGTCGCCTAGGAAAGCGCAGTAGGCCCGCTCACGAGTCGTTGCAGCGCCGCTCCAGAGCGTTCTGACGTCGACGGGGCTGCCGTCAGCCGGTAGCGGAAGCGCTGTTCGTTTACCGGGGCGACCGCGTAGGCGGAGCGCGAGGCCGGCGTCGTCTAGTCCAGATAGCAGCGCCACATCCCATCCTGAGCCTGGTCGCAGAGGCAAGCGCCCGCTGCGCAGCCGGGTTCAAGGATACACATGTTCCCCGGATCTTCGTCTCCCGTCCCGTCGCAGTCGTCATCTTTCCCGTTACAGACTTCTTCGAGCGGCGTCACCAGGCCGATGCAGGCTCCAAGGGTCCCGGATCCGTCACAGGTGCGAGTGCCATTGTTGCACTCACCGACCCCCGCTGTTCCGGGGTAGCTAGAGTCGTAGCAGGCGACCACGATGGGCGTACCGCCAGGCGTGTCGTCGATGGCGCCGTTACAGTCGTTGTCGATGCCGTCGCACTCTTCGGCCGTGGGCAACTGATCTGGGATGCAGGCGCCATAAACGCCCGTCGAACACACGGCTGTTCCGACGGCACACGCGCCGACGAGCCCTGACGCGACCGATGGCAGACAGGCTTGAGTCAGCGGGTTGCCCTTGGAGTCTTCATCGATGGTCCCGTCACAATCGTCGTCCACGAGATTGCAGATCTCCGGCGCGCCATCGGCGCTGCAGGCTCCAAGGACACCTGCACTACAGACTTGGAAGCCGTTGCCGCACGCGCCCGTGCACCGGATTGGGACGATGTCGTCGGTCACACCATTGCAGTCGTCGTCGAGGCCGTTGCAGCTCTCTGCCTTCGGCGGCGGGGCGTCGCAGATGAACACGCCCAGCGTGCAGGTATCGACGCCCACGCCACACACCGTCGAGCACGGCTGGGTCACGCTCTCATCCGTGTTGCCGTCGCAGTCATCGTCGATCGCGTTGCAAGTCTCTGCCGACCCGAAGATGGGTGGTGCGTCGCAGTCGACCTGCTGGCCACTGAAGTTGCCCGTGCAGACGAAGGTGCCAGGCGAGTAACACGCGCCAGTACCGATTGAGCACGGCTGGCCCTTGAGGAGGAAGTCTTCGTCCTTTGCTCCGTCGCAGTCGTTGTCCAGCTCATCGCAGACCTCGCTAGACGGCGCCGTTGTGCAGGACTGGTAGTTACCGCCCGAGCAGAGCTGGACGCCGCCTTTGCCATCTTTGCAGCTGATGTTGCATGCCAGCTCGGGCGCGCCATTGTCGACGGTCCCGTCGCAGTCGTCGTCGATCCCGTTACACGCCTCGCCGACCGTGAGGTCGAGCGCCTTTCGGAGTGCCGTCTCGAGCTCGCCGGCTGTCTGGCCTGCCTGGAAGTAGACCATGTCGATCGCCACGAGCCGTGGACGCGCCAAGCCGCCGTCCAAGGAGAGGGCGGTCAGACCGGGCTCGGTGGAGGCGCTGTCGTATGCCACGATGATCGTCCGGATGCCGAGGTCTCTCAGTGCTGAGATCAGCACGGCGGGATCGCCGCTGCAGGAGTCGAGACTGTCGGTCACGACGATGACGAACTTGTTGCCCTTCTCTGCCACGGCACCTGGCGTCTTGTAAGCGGTCAAGATCCGCGTAAGCGTCGCGCCGAGCGGGCTCTGCCCGGTGGGCGCCTCGGAATCGATCAACGTGGTCACAGCCTCTACCGAGCTGTGGAAGTCCAGGTCTAGCCCGACGTCCGCTCCGCACGTGTCGGCCGAGCTCGACGGGAACAACTTCACGCCGAGGCTGATCCGCGAGTCGTAGTCGTCGAGGGTGACCGCGAGCGCCTTGCGGACGATGGACCACCGAGACGCGCCCGCCGTCGTGTTGGTAGCCATCGACGACGAGCGGTCGAGGGCGAACACCACCGATGGCTGAGTGCGTTTGCAGGTCGAGCAGATCTGGGTTTGAGTGCACTTCCCAGAGACGCAGAAGGCCGAGAAACACAGCGTGCTGGTGTCACACTGCGCGTTGTTGAAGCAACAACCCGTCTCCAGTCGGAGCTTATCGAGGTACACGCCCTCGTAATCGTTGAAGAACGAGTCGCCCGAGTCGAAGGTGAAGCCGAGCCGGATCTTCTGCCCAGCGTATGGGCTCAAGTCCACGAGGACCTGCGTCCAAATTCCGCCGGTGTCACTGCCGAACGCGTTCATCGAGTCCCAGACTTCGATGGCGTTGTCCGAGCCGTCGTAGACTGTCAGCGTGAGTGCGTCGAACTTGTCTGAGCCGGTGTAGCCTTCCGTCTCCATCCAAACTTGGAAGGTCAGGGCGTATTTCACGCCCGCTGGCAGCTGCAGTGGCGCCGAGAGCGCACTCGCAGATACGCGTGACCCAGCCTGCTCGTACGTGCGCGTGGCCGGGTTACCGAAGTAGAGAGAGTTCAGTCCGGAGAGCGGCCGGCTCGGGTCGGTAACCCAGCTGACGCCGCCGCCGACGAGCTCAGTCATCGCATAACCACTGGTGTCGGTCGTCGTGTCGTCGAAGTCGGCAGAATGTAGGATCCGGCTCCAACCCGACTTGTTGAAGCGTGGCGCACAGACCTGGCAGCCGTTTGCCGTATCGACTGCACCTTCGGAATAGCAGACGCCGCTGATCAGGCAATAGCCGTCGAGGATCGGGTGGTTCGCAATGCCCACGTTGCAGACGTCACCCGTGCAGACGAGCCCATCGTCGGGCGTGATCGAGTTGTCGGTGCTGTAAACGACACCCCCACCATCGCACGCCGCTGTCTTGCAGTCCTGCTTGTAGACGGTCGGGTCGGGGATGTTGTTGTTGTTGTTGATGAACGTGCAGCCTCCAGCCGTCGCGCTCGTGGCCGTGCAGGTGTCGTCAGTACATGGGTTCGCGTCGTCGCACTTGGTATTGTCTTTCACCGACGACGTCACACCACCGACGCAGGAGTCCGTCGTGCAGGCGTAAGCATCAGAGAAGGCGTCGTCAGCGACCCCGTTGCAGTTCTGGTCGATACCGTCGCATTCGGCGTCCGTCGCCGCGGGCAGAGTGTCCCCAGTACACACCCCCCACGCGCCGGCCGCACACGAACGGATGCCGTACTTGCAGGTTCCCACGCCAGCGGTGCCTGCCGGACCCGAATAACAGGCCTCTGTCACGGGCGTGCCGTCTGGCTTCTCGTCGGTGGCCCCGTCGCAGTCATCGTCTTTGTTGTTGCAGGATTCGCCCTTGGTCTGAGGCGTAGACCCACCCGATCCTGTCGTGCACACGGCCTTCGTGGCCGAACCACACTCCACGACACCGGATCCGCATTCGCCCGGCGGATCGCATGGGAAGCCCACGCCCGAACCCGCGTAATCGAAGCCTTCGTCGATCTGACTGTCACAGTCGTCATCGACGCCGTTGCAAGTCTCCTTTTGGTCCGCGTTCGTCTCGTTGGCGCACTCCACGTCGATGGTGTCGGCGCGACAGGTCCAGGTCCCTGTTTCGCAGAGGTCTCCGTCTACGCTGTCGCAGACCTGACCGGGCAGGCCCAAGAGCGCATCGTCGACGGTGGCGTTGCAGTCGTTGTCGAGCGAGTCGCATAGCTCCCGGTTGGCTTGTCCTGCGGGGACGCCGTTAAGGAGAGACGTACACAGCGCTGGTGTAATTACGTAGCCGTACATCGCGAACTCGTCGACGAGGCCGGTGAAGTACTCAGGCAGGCCCAGCACCCGGCCGATCGTGAACTCACCCACCGCCGTGTTGACGTTGAGGGTTTCGCTCCCCGTCAAGGTGCAGTTCACGTACATCCGGACGCCAAGCGGCTTTCCGGGCTCCATGATGATGGTGATGAGACTCCATGTTCCAGCTGGGACGGCACCCGTCACGATGCGGGAGGTCGCTCCATCCTGATGGTAGTGCGTGAGGAGGTCCGCGCTCCAGTAACCTCCGAAATGGAATGTGGCGTTTGACGCTTGGCCGTAGATGTAGCCGGTTCCGGTCGGCTTCACCCAGAATTGGAGCGTGCGGCGCCCACTGATACCAGCGTTGGTACGCGCGTTGCCGCCATTGCCGAGGAGCTCCAGCGCCTCCCCGAACTTGCCTTTGGCCCATTGCGTATTGTTGAGCGTCAGGTTGAGTGCACCGACCGTGCGGGCCGTGTCGTTGGCCGTGGCACCTGCACCTTCGTCAAAGCGCCATAGCGCGTCGGGACCTTCTTGCAGGCAAACGAGAGCGCCGCCCGTCTCGTCGCAGCCGAAGACGCCTTCTTCGCAAAGGTCGAGGTCGTCGCCGTCGCAGGGCAGGCCGGCGTTGGCGAAGGATTCGTCGATGGCGCCATCGCAGTCGTCGTCGAGGCCGTTGCACGTCTCGGTCACGTCCACTGTCGTCTCGTTCGTACACTCGAGCGCGTAGAGGGTGCTGTCGCAGGTCCAAGTGCCGTTCGTGCACTGGTCCGTGTCGGCGCCGTCGCAGGCGAGCCCCTTTGTCGGGAAGTCTTCGTCCGTGGCACCGTCGCAGTCGTTGTCGAGCCCGTCGCAGGCGTCGGTCTTCAGGCCTTTCGTCGTGGACGGGAGCACCGAGACTTCGCTGTTCGTCAGCGCCCTCGTGTACAGCCGTACGTCGTCGATGGCGCCGTCGAAGACGCCAAGTTCTCCACCGGTGTCAGCGCCGAGGAGCAGCTGTTCACTTGGCTTCGTAGCCGCGATCGTCGCGCCGCTCAGCGAAGAGGTGGTCTTGGCCACACCGTTCACGAAGAAGGTGGCTTTTGCGGCTTTCACCACCACGGCCACGTGGACCCAGGTCCCGGTCCCGAAGAGGGCGCCGCAGACCGTGGACGAGTTGCAGCTGACCGTCGTTGGCGTTGCGCCCCCTTCGGTCGTGCGCATCCGGAGGAAGAGCCCGTCGTCGTCTCGACCGAAGGCCCACGTTCGGCCCTGCGGCGTGTCGAACTTGTGCGCGCTGACGATGGGCGCTGTCCCCACGAGGCTGTCGGTTCGGATCCATGCCGCGATGGTCGCTTCGGTCTTGCCTCCGAACACGTTGACCGGCCCGGCGGTCGCGACGTCGGTGGCCGTCCCCGGGAACTCGAGCGCTTGGCCGGTGCTGCCCGCGGTCACGGTCACGTTCTTTTGGATTATCGCGTCCTTGCGAAGCGTACCGTGGTCGACGATCCGCGCGCCTTCGACCGAGTCCATGCTCCACCAGATCGCGGCACCAGAGTCTGTGCAGATCGGGGTCACGCCGTTCGCACTACACGCGTTCGAAGGCGCCGTGCAGGCGTCGGCGTCGCTACCATCACAATTGCCTCCGACCGACAGACCCTCGTCCACGGTCCCGTTGCAATCATCGTCGAGCCCGTTGCAGAGCTCTCCATAGTCGGCGGTGGGTCCGTTCGTCATGAGGTGTTGAATGGCCCACGGATCCATCGACTTGCGGTAGATGGTGACTTGGTCCATTGCCCCTTGGAATGCCTGGGTCGGCGTTACCCCGACGCCACCGAGCTGCAGTTGCTCGGTGGCACTCTTGTTCGCGATCGTGGCACCAAGGACCGACTCCTGCCGCACGAGGACGCCATCGATGTACAGGCGCACCACGCCGCTGGTGAAGGTCGCGGCGACGTGATGCCACGCTCCCGAGCTCACGCCCACGGCGCAACCTGCGACGCCTGGCTCGCAGCCCACGACTTGCGTCGTCGCCTGGCTAGTGGTCCGCACAGACAACGACAGGCCGCCGCTCACGATGGAGAGCGCCACCTGCGTCGTGAGGCCGGTGGCGACTGCCATGATGGTCTGAGACTGGCCCGCGGCGTAAGGGCCGTCGTGCTTGACCCAAGCTGCAACGGTCAGAACAGTCGTGCCGTCGAAGGGCTTTGTCTTCGACGCCGCACTGATCCTGGCCGGTGACCCGAAGTTGGCCCCACTGCCAACCTTGCCGGGCGCACCGAAGGTCACGCCGGCACCGGTCACCGTCATGATCTCCTTGAATCGGCTCTCATCGATGACAACGGTCGAGAGCGCGGCGTCGTCGAGCTTCAAGAAGAGCTGCGTGCCCACTTCGTCGCAGCCAGGGCCTCCCGCCGCGGTATTGCACCACGTCACGCCGTCGACGCAGGAGTCCGTGTCGGGTCCATCGCATGTGGCCCCGAAGCCCGTTACCCCATCGTCCGTTGTGCCGTTGCAATCGTTGTCGAGGCCGTCGCAGATCTCCGGCTTGTTCAGGTCCCCGGTACAGTCGACGACAGAGCCGTCGGCTTTACACGTGAGCGTGCCATTTTTGCAGCTGTCGGCGTCGAGTCCGTCACAGAGCTGGCCCTTCGTCGGGAAGTCCTCGTCCGTCGTGCCGTCGCAGTCGTCGTCTAGCCCATTGCAGAGGTCGACTTTGTTCGAGTCGCCGATGCACTCCACGGCGGCGAGCGATGCAGCGCACTGGTATGTGCCTGTCTTACACTGATCGGCATCGGCCCCGTCGCACGCGGTCGTGAGCGTCGCGAAGCTCTCGTCGGTGGTTCCGTCGCAGTCGTCGTCGATGGCGTTGCACGCCTCGCCGCTATTGGCCTGAGCCGCTGCCAAGGCCGGCGTGAGCGCGATGTCGTCGACTACGAGCCAGTCGATGGTGACGGTCGCAGCCCCACCGAGCGACCCGAGTCGAACGGCGTCTGGACCACTGATCAACAGCCCGGCAGCAGCGCATTGCTTCACGAGCGCGCCGTCGACATACACGTCGATACTGCCGCTGGAGTAGCTGCAGCCGTAGCTGTGGAACGCGGTCTGGTCCACGGACGTCGCAGCCGTGCATGAGGGCGGCGCGAGACCCGCCAAGCGGCACCGTACCGACCCGCCACCGACTTCAAGGGAGAAGTGAGGCGACGCCGGGGGCCCCTTCTGGACGACGGCTTCCGGGCCTGCGGCGCCGCTCACCTTCACCCTTGCCGAGACATGCAGCGGCCCGAGCAGGTTCATCGACGCGTGGTAGGGGATGGTGCCGACGCCTCCCGGCACGAACTGAGTAGCAAAGTCGTCGCCTTCGGTGAGCCAGGTGGCTCCGGCGAGTGTCCCGGGCTCAGCCAGGCCACTTCGCGACGCAAACGTGAGCCCGCTCCCTTCTGTAAACGCGACATCGATGATCCCGCCGTCGAAGCGGCAGAAGCGGCCCTCCGTAAGCGCGTTGCAGGCCCACGTTCCCTGTTTGCACTGGTCGGCGTCACCGCCATCGCAGGCTTGGCCGATGTCGAAGCCGTCGTCCGCGATGAGGTCACAATCGTCGTCGACCCCATTGCAGACCTCGACCGCCGGCGTGTCTCCGGCGCACTCAACCCCAAGCCCATTTGAGGTGCAGACGTTCGTGCCGTTCTTGCAGAGGTCGGCGTCCGTCGTAACGTCGCAGCTCTGGCCTTTGGTCGGGAATGCCTCGTCCGTCAGACCGTCGCAGTTGTCGTCGAGCCCGTTGCAGGTCTCCGTTCCGTTCGTCGGTACGTCACCTTGGCAGGAGAGCTCGCCGTTCGTCGCACACGCCCACGTCCCGTTCTTGCAGCCGTCTGAGTTGCCGTCACACCGCTGCCCGACGAGTTCGAAGCCCTCATCGATGGTGCCGTTGCAGTTGTTGTCCTTCGCGTCACAAATCTCGCGGACGTTGTATTTGGGCGAGATGCCGCTCGTCGTGCGCGCGGGTACTTCCGAGTGCGGGAGATCGAGGTCGTGGACCGCGACCTCGTCTAGCCCGCCAGCAAACTCGACGCCGATCTCGATGGGGGAGGAGGGGTTCGAGACCTTGACCCGCTGCGCTGTACTGAGCCCTATGAGCTTGCCATCGAGGTAGAGCCGGATCGCGCCGCCATCGTAAGCGCAGTAGACGTGTTGCCATGCGTTCGTGACGAGCGCTTTGTCACCCGTGACGACGAGCTCCGCACCAAAGACTCCCACTCCGGAGACCCGGCATTCGGGCCGAAGATCGCTCAGGAGCTTCAGCGCGAAGGAGCCAGCGCGAGATATGATGGTGCTTGCGGCGGCGCCAGTCGGCTTCACCCGGGCTTCGAGGCCCAACCGATGAGCGGGCACACCGGTGTTGGCGCCGCTCACGTCGAACTTTCCTGTGCCGTCGAGTACGACACCGCCGCCCGTGTGGCCGGGGCCCCAGGTGATGCTCCCCAACCCGACGGCGTCGACGTTGCCAACGGCGTCTTTGGCGGCGGTCCCGGACAGATCCTCGAAGCGGTACCAAAGGCGCGGGCCGCTGGCTGAGCACAGGACCTGTGATCCGAGCACGTCGCACTCTTGAACGCCGAGGTTGCACGCGTCCGCGAAGGGGTTGCAGGCGGCAAGGCGGGTCGGGAAGGTCTGGTCGATCACGCCGTCGCAGTCGTTGTCGATGCCGTCACACAGGTCGGTGTTCGCGTTTTCGTTGGTCTGGCCGTCGCAGTCGTTGTCAGCGGCGTCGCAGACCTCAACGTCGACCTTTGGCGCAGAGCCGACCAGCGCCGCCACGTCGGTCGCCGTCAGGGCGTATTGCCAGACACCGATCTCGTCGAGCGCGCCAGCGAAGGCCACGCCGCCAGCCTTCAGGCCGAGGGTGATGGTCCCCGACTCGAGAACGCCAGCCGTCATCGGCTGCGTCGACTTCAATCCGCCATTCAGGTAGAGCTTGATGCTCGTCCCATCTCCGGTGATGGCGACATGGGCCCAGGTGTTGGCCGGGATGGTCGACCCAGCGGCCAGCGTCGTGTTTCCGCAGGCCGACTGCTCGACCAGCGCGAAGGGACCGCCTGCGGCGTTCACCTGTATCGCCAAATCCGCGCAACTTCCCGTCTTCATTTGGAAGAGGGTCGCAACGCCACCGAGTGAGGCGTACTTGAAGAAGAGCGCCACCGTGAAGTTTTTGCCGAGCACGAGCGACGGTGCTGACGCGATCTCGATGACGTCGTCTTCGCCATCAAAGAGGTAGCCATTGCCGCGTTTGCCCGAGCCGAGCTGGAGGGCGCCGAGCATCTTCCCGTGGTTGCCGACGCCGCTGTCGTCCTTCGCCGAATAGATGCGCAGCCCCTCTTCGTTCCCGTTCAGGACCAGGGACCCGCCGTCACGACCACACTGGGTCCCCGTCCCGGCCGCCGAGCAGACTTGTTCGCCCGCCTGGCAGTTGTCCGTGTCGAGCGAGCCGTCACATGTGGCTCCGAGAGTCGTGAAGTCTTCGTCGATCTGCCCGTCACAGTCGTTGTCTTTGAGGTCACAGAGCTCCGACGCCGCGGTGTCGCCCGCACATTCGAGCACGGTCAAATCAGCGCTGCACGCGAAGACGCCGTTTTTGCAGCTGTCCGGATCGCCTCCATCGCACGGCTTGCCTGAATCCACGAAGGGTTCGTCCGCCCCGCCGTTGCAGTCGTCGTCGAGCGTGTTGCAGATCTCCGTCGCGGGCTGTACCTGCCCGACGCAGGGCGCGAGCACCAACCCGCTGCAGGTACGCGTGCCACCCTTGCACACGCCAATGCCCTTGGTCCCGTTGGGTCCGTCGTAACAGGCTTCCGTGTGCGGGGCGATCGTGTTGATGCAGCCCGTCGCGGTGTTGCACGAGTCGACCGTACAGGGGTTGGCGTCGTTACACGTCACCACGCTCCCGCCCGCGCAGACGCCCGAACTGCACTTCGTGTTCTCCGTGCAGGGCAGGCCGTCATCGCACGCCTGACCTCCCGTGAGGACGTTCGCCGTGTAACAACCCGTCGTGCCGTTGCACGCGTCGAGGGTGCAATCGTCGCCGTCGGAGCAATCGACGGTGGTCCCGACGCAGATGCCGGAGATGCAACTGTCGCTGCTGGTGCACGCAGTGCCGTCCGTGCAGGCGCCGCCCTCGCTCGCGGGCGACCACGCCGTCTGCGTGAGCGCCGGCTGGCAGGCGAGGCACGGGCTGTCTGTCTTGACCGCGTTGCCAGCCACGCAAGCGCCGGAGATCGAACAGAAGTCCGGGATCGGCAAGTACACGCAGCCCCCAACGCCGTCGCACGAATCGATGGTGCAAGTGAGCCCGTCGTCGCAGGGGTAGGTCGTCCCGATGCACTTACCAACCGTGTCGCAGCTATCCGACTTCGTACACGCGTCACCGTCTTCACACGGCGTCGACACCGTCTTCGGCCCGCCGCTGCACCGCGTCTCGACGAGGTTGTCAGCGCAGATCTGAGTGCCGGACTGAAAGCAACTGCCCTTTCCGGTGCACGAATCACCGAGCGTCACAAACGCCTCGTCCGCTGAGCCGTCGCAATCATTGTCGGCGCTGTCACAGGCATCCCCCATAACTAGTGTCGCGACTTCCGTCGCCGAAAGGACCGAGGTCGCGAAGGAGAACTCATCGAGCACGCCTTCAAGGAAGGCGCCATAGCCGGCACCCGTGCGGCGGGCCCCGAGAACGAACGGGAAGCCGCTCTGAGTGCCAACTAGGGCGGAACCGAGCGTCACTACAGGGAGCTGCTTTTTGCCATCGATCCAGAGCGTTAGCACCGGACCGGCAATTGAGAGTGAGACATGGTGGAAGGTGCCCTGGCCCCACGTGATCGAAGGCCAACTTCGCTCGACTCCAGCGGCGATGACGGTTGGGTGGCCCAGCTTCCGCATCACCACCAGCTCGTCGGCGTCGGGATCGCCAGCTTTGCTGAAGATCGCCATATCGCCTGGCTCATCGAAACGCACCCAGGAGGACCAAGTGCCCCCAAACGTGAACTCTGCTGCTGTCGCGTCGTGCTCGAGTCGCACCATGCCCTTGCCAGCGAGCTTCAAGCCGTTTCCAACTTGCCCCGAGACCACAGTGGCACCACTCGCCACGCCCGACGCGCTCGGGCCCGAAACCGCCTTGACGAGACGATCGAGCTCCAGCGACTCGAAGTTGAAGGCCGTAGCCGCGCCATCGCCGACGCAGACGGTGCGGTCACCGTCGGGGCTGCAGACGGTCGCCTTGCCAGTGACGCACTGATCGGCGTCACCAGAGTCGCACGCGCTCGACGAGACGCTGAAGCCTGGGTCGGTGCTCCCATTACAGTCGTCGTCGACACCGTTGCAGGACTCATAGTCAGCCCGCGCCCACTGGACGAAGAGGGCCGGTGCTACGGCGTCGGGTGTGATGATGAGCTCGTCGACCCCGCCCGACATGGAGGCGAAGCCGGCGTTCGGAGAACGGCCGAAGGTCCACGAGGTGAAACCGGACAAGGTCACCGATGCCGCGCCGAGCGGCGCGAGAAGCTGCCGTTCGCCGTTCAAGTAGACGGCCAGCGTGCCCGCCTTGACCAAGATACCGAGGTGGATCCACTTGGGCGAAGGAGCGAATGGGATCTGGGTCCGCACGACGGTGGTCCCAAAGGCGATCTCGAGGAGGCCGGACTTGACCGCGACCAGGACGTCCGGCGTTGCGGTTGCACCGCCTTTGGTCAGGAGCGCCACGTCACCCGGGTTCGTGAACTTCACCCATTGAGCGAGCGTGAGGCTGCTCAGGGTGCCGGAGAGCT
>CANMLD010000022.1 GCA_947498315.1 Pseudomonadota bacterium
GAGCGACGCGTGATGGGGGAGCGGCCCGGGCGCCCGGCCCGGGGTCCTGCCTTCAGGTCCGCAAGCCGACTCCATGCGGTGTAAGGCCGACATGTCAGCGTCTGTAGCGCGCAAGTCTGCGCGCGAGATGAGCGAAAACCTCCTCATCGATGGACAACGCTGATGTTCGACTGGCTGTATGGACTCTTCTCTAATGACCTTGCGATTGACCTGGGCACGGCCAACACCCTCATCTACGTGAAGGGGAAAGGCATCGTTTCCTGTGAGCCGTCCGTCGTGGCCGTCCAGAAGGACGGTCGCGGAGGACGGAAAGTCCTCGCGGTCGGTAAAGACGCGAAAGAGATGCTCGGCCGTACGCCAGGCTCGATTCAGGCCGTGAGGCCGCTCAAAGACGGCGTCATCGCCGATTTCGAGATCACAGAAGCGATGCTGCGCTACTTCATCGCGAAGGCGCACAATCGTCGGACGCTCATTCACCCCAGAATCATCATCTGTGTGCCGCATGGCATCACAGAGGTGGAGAAACGCGCGGTGAGGGAGTCGGCTGAGTCGGCGGGCGCTCGCGAGGTCTTCCTCATCGAGGAGCCAATGGCCGCCGCTATCGGCAGCGGCCTGCCGATCACCGAGCCGAGCGGGAACATGATCGTCGACATAGGCGGCGGCACGTCCGAAGTCGCTGTTATCTCGCTCGCCGGCATCGTCTTCTCGAAGTCCGTCAAAGTCGGTGGCGACAAGATGGACCAAGCGATCATCGAACACATCAAGCGCCGCTACAACCTGCTGATCGGTGAGAGAACGGCCGAAGCCATCAAGTGCACCATAGGCACGGCCTACCCGACAGCGCCGGAAGAGGTCATGACGATGGAGGTGAAAGGACGTGACCTGATTCAGGGCGTCCCGAAGACCATCGCCGTCAACAGCGACGAGATTCGAGAGGCGATGCAAGGCCCCATCGGCGAGATCGTCGA
The DNA here is from genome assembly GCA_947498315.1 of Pseudomonadota bacterium. Taxonomy (GTDB): domain Bacteria; phylum Myxococcota_A; class UBA9042; genus SXOO01. Next base: position 969 of record CANMLD010000022.1, read on the forward strand.
CGCGGTTCGCTGTGCCCTCGAAGCGACGCCACCCGAGCTCGCGGCCGACATCGTCGATAAGGGCATCGTCCTCGCCGGCGGCGGTGCCTTGCTCCGCAACCTCGACGTGCTACTTCGTGAAGAGACGGGCCTGCACGTGATGCTCTGCGACGACCCAATCAGTGCCGTCGTCCTCGGCTCCGGGAAGGCGCTTGACGAAATCGAGCTACTAAGAGCCGTGGCGCTCCCGGGCTGATGAACGCCTGGGCGCGATATCGTCGTTTGACCGTGCTCTTCGTGGCGCTGGTCCTCCCGTTGGCCTCGCTCTGGTACCACAGCCGGCCGCGCCCCGAGCCGACTCTAACGGAACGCATCCTCATGCGCTTCGTGAACCCGGCGCAGTCGATAATGAGCGGCGTGGTCGGCTCGTTCGCGAAGGTCTTCGTCGACTACATTTGGCTAGTCGGCGTGGTTGAGGAGAACCGCGATCTCCGTCGCCAGAACGAAGTCCTCGCCGGGATGGTCCAAGACCGGGACCAGCTCAGGAAGGAGAACCGTCGACTGAAGGACTTCCTTCGTTTCAAGGGAGAGCGCACCGACCTCGAGACCGCCACGGCACGTGTCCTCGCGAAGGACGTCTCTCCATATCACCGAGTACTCAAGGTGAAGATCAGCGCCGGCACGACGCAAGGGATCGAGCGCCTACAGCCGGTCATCACGCCGGCCGGGGTGGTCGGTCACATCGAGAAGGTGATGGACGAGTACGCCGAGGTGAAGCTCACGGTCGACGCCGGCGCACGAGTCGCTGTGACGATAGAGGGGCGCGACGTGAAGGGTACGGTCGTGGGCTCCGGTGACAGAAACGACTACCAAGCGGCCTTTGAAGTTGGCGATCCGACCCAAGAAGTGAGGCCCGGCGACATGCTCGTAACCTCTGGAGAGGATGAGCGATTCCCCAAGGGGCTCGTCGTCGGATACGTCTCGGACGCTCCGATGCGACAAGATGACATCGGTGTCATGTTCCAGGTCACGCCCAGCGTGAACTTCAAGACCCTCGAGTTCGTGCAGATTGTGACGTCGCACTTCGAGTTCGCACCCTCGGACGACGGGAAGTGAGTGGGTCGGACAAAATGGAGATTGAGCGTACACCGCGCACCTCGGGGGCTGTGGGGGTCGCCCCCACCCGCAAGCGCATTGACTGCCGACGGCAGCCGCCCTCTTGCTTCGACTGGGCGCCGACAGGCGCGTACTCGAGCGACGAAGGGGGGCTGCATCGCCCGTCAAGGAGCGAGAGCAACTCGATGATAGGAGCCTGCTGCTTTTCTCCCGTCGCATGCCTTCGCGCTTCCGTACGAGAGCGGCGTCAGATGTCTGCGATACGTCCTCACGTACCTTTGGGTACGGGCCGGGCGTTTCTCCCTCGGGGGGCGCGGGGGTGTCCCCCACCGGCAAGCGCAAGAACAGCCTTCCTTGCTCTCGTAGGGAATCGCTTCGGCCTGCTCGGTCCGAAAAACAGCAGGCTCCTAGAAAATTGCCGGTGGACGCCAACCAAAACCCCACCCGACCCGCTGAGTGAGGCGCAATGAACAGTCTCTCTCAATCCATCGCCGTGTCGTTCGCTGTCTACCTGCTTCTCGGAATCGAGGCGCCACTGTTGCAGCAGCTGCACTTGCAGTACTTCGCACCGGACCTGGCCCTCGTGGCAGTGCTCTGGTGTGCGCTACGCATGCCTGTGGTCGCGGGCACCCTGACTTGTCTCGTCATAGGCTTCCTCAAGGACGGCTTCGTGATGGGGTGTCCCGTTGGGATGCACGCCGAGATCTTCGTCATCCTCTTCCTCGTCGCGCGCTACCTCGCCGCCAAGGTACCCGTACGTGGTCTTTCGACCCTGGTCGTATCGACGGTCGCGCTATCGATCGCCGCGTCATCCCTCTTCGTCCTTCTATCGCTCCTCTTCGATCCCTATTTCGAGTCGCATAGGATGGTGTTCAGGCTCATGTTCCCGGTCGCCCTGGTCACGGCGCCCTTTTCGCCGGTGGTCTTCTTCGTGCTCGACCGCGTCGACCTGCTCTTCGCTCGGTCCTCGCGCAGAGACGGGCTCATATGAGCGAGAGGAACTGACGAGCCGTGCCTCCCCGCACACAACACGGCATGCCGGACTACCGGGCCTCGTACCGATGGACGATGCTCATCATGACGGTCGCGTTCTTGACGCTGCTCATGCGTTTCTTCGTGTTGCAGATCGCCAGGACGCAAGAATACCAGCAAGATCAACAGCGTATAAAGACTCGAGCCGAGCGATTACCAGCGCGACGTGGCCTCATCGTTGACCGAAACGGCGTGGTACTAGCGCAGAACGTCGAGACGCACGACCTCGTCATGGTGCCGTATCGAGTCAAGGACCCCAGAAAAGTCGGGGAGCTACTTCGCAAGCATCTGTCGCTCACCGTGGACGAGGAGCAGACGCTCCAGGAGCTCATCCGCGTCGGCATGGAGAACCGCGAGAAGCTCGACATCGTCGTCCTTCGCCAAGACGTCGTCAGCGAACATTGCCCCTTTGGCGCTCAGAAGCTGGAACGGCTCGACGTCAAGAAGCGCACGCTCTGGAGCGCGACCTCTGGCCGATCCTACTTTCCCACGACCAGCGCAGAGACGCGGTGTCCGCATGACCGGAGCAAGGCGCTGGAATGGAACAGCTCCCGTACTCTGGGCCGCTGCCCAGACGGGCTTGAGTACGCCTCTGCCTCATCCGACCCCATCGACGGTTCGCCGCTCGCCGAGAAGACATGGAGCCTACGTTGCCCATCCGACGGCCGCCTGTACAACAATGAGAAGGCCATTGTCGAGGCGGCCCTCTATGAGATGCCAGGGATCGAGATCCGCACCAGCCTGCGCCGGGTCTACCCGCAGAAGAACCTAGTGTCACACCTCGTGGGGTACGTAAACCAGATCAGCGCCAAAGACCTCGAGTCGAGTCCAGGTGAGTACCTGCCGAACGACCGGGCGGGCCGTACCGGTGTCGAGAGGTCGTTCGAGAAGGAGCTGCGGGGGCAGTGGGGTCAGCGCAATACGCTGATCGAGCGGCTCGGTGGCGACGGGCCCGTGGTCGAAGTGACGGACCCGAACAAGCCAGATAAGCCGGTCGTCGATGGCGCCACGATTCGCCTCACCATCGATGTGCGCCTCCAGGAGGCAGCTCAACAAGCAATGCGCTATCACAAGAGCGGCGCTGCCGTGGTGATGGACGTCAGAACGGGTGAGGTCCTCGCGCTCTACTCGAAGCCGACCTTCGATCCGAATCTGTGGGCCGGACGGCTCCCCGCGCAGGTGCTGCAGGAGACGAACCGCAGCCCTTACTCACCCATGCTCAACAAGGCGCTGACGGCCTACGCACCGGGCTCGATCTACAAGCTCATAACAGCGACGGCGGGCCTCCACACCCACACGACCGACTTCAAGCGTGAAGTGATGTGTCCGGGCTACTTCGAGTACGGCGGACGACGCTTCCGTTGCCACCTGAGGACCGGTCATGGGTCGATGGACCTCGTGCACGCGATGGCACGATCGTGCGACATCTTCTTCTACAAGCTCGGCGAGGAGATGGGCATGGACACACTTTACCACTACGCCACCCAGTACTTCGGGCTGGGTGGTCCGACTGGGCTAGAGATTGGCGAGTCCGAAGGCCTAGTCCCGACGCGTGAGTGGCACCGGAAGCGTGACGGAGTCTTCATGCCGGGTTTCACGGTCTCTACCGCGGTCGGGCAGAAGGACATTCGACTGACGCCGCTTCAAGTCACTCGCGCCTATGTGGCTGTAGCAAACGGCGGGCTCCTCCTCGATGCCCACGTGTTGAAGCAGGTCGAGGACCGGGGCGGTCGCGTGCTTCGGGCGACCGCCCCGACCGGAACGACGCGACTCCCTCTTGCGGAGGAGGAGCTCGCAGGCCTGAAGGAGGGCTTTTGGCGTACGGTGAACGATGAACACGGGACCGCGTTCGACGCTCGGATCCCTGGGACGGGTGAAGTCGCCGGCAAGACCGGAACGGCCGAAGCCTCTGAGCGCAAGGCCGGCGTCACCGAAGACATCGCGCGATGGCTCGAGGAGGACCACGCATGGTTCTCCGGCTATGCCCCGGCGCGCAACCCCGAGATCGCGCTCACCGTCTTCGTCGAGCACGGGCTCTCTGGTGGCAAGATGGCGGGGCCGGTGGCGATGCAGATTGTGAAGGCCTACCTGGACATGCGTAACGATGGCTCGCGGCCTCAGGAACAAGTGGAGCCGAATCCCATTCGATCGGAGCCGACGCGCATAACCCCTCCGCCTCAAGGGCCACCGGCCCCAGTGGAAGGGGCTCGGCCGAGCCAAGAAGTGCCTTCTGGCTCCTCGAACGCGCCGGTCGAACAACAGAACTCGCGACCCGGGACGGCGGGCCGAGCCGGCGTAGCACTGCCCGGCGTAGCACTGCCCGGCGTAGCACTGCCGGCTGACCATGCTGAGCCTCCAAACGCAGAAGCGGCGCCGCCGTCGCAACCAGAGGGCCGAGTGAACCACGAGCCCATGGAGATCGAACTCCCATGATCGGTCGCGCCGAACGCCGTCGCCTCTTCGACATGAACTGGGTCGTCGTGGCGGTCATCATTACTCTCATCGCCATTGGGCTGCTGAATCTACGCAACGTCGACTTCTACAGTACCGACAGTTTCCACGGCCGACAGCTCAAGTGGTACCTCGTAGGGACCGTCGTCGCCGTCATCTGTGCCGTCACCGACCTGCATATCATCTCGAGACTGAGCTATCTCTTTTACGCCATTAGCATCGTGATGCTCATCGCCGTCCTCTTCACGAAGCCGATCAACGGCTCGACGCGGTGGCTCCCGCTCCCCCTTATCGGCGAGTCCGTACAGCCGGCAGAGTTCGCGAAGATCGCCCTCATCATGGCGCTATCGCGGTTCTACCAAGATGGGTTCCGTGATGAGCGACACGACGATGGACCCATCCTCCGCTTCATGCGTCCATTGCTCCCCTTTCTCCTCATCGCCCCCCCGCTGTTCCTCATCTTTATCGAGCCGGACCTCGGGACGACCCTCGTCACGCTGTTCTGCGCGCTCTCGATCGTCTTCTTCGAGGGTCTTCGGTGGCGCACCGTGTTCCTTGCGGTTGGACTCGTGGCGCTCATCGTGCCGCTCGGGTGGAGGTTCTTCATTCATGACTACCAGCGCGATCGTGTGCGCGTCTGGGTCGACAGTGGCGCGCTTCAGGCGGAGTACGAGTCTGCGAAGAAGGCACTGAAGCAACGACCGGAGGACACTGAGTTGGTCGTGCACGTCAAGGAGCTAAATGAGGTGCTTGCAAAGGCGTATCAGCCGAAACAGGCCGAGATCGCGATCGGGTCCGGTGGCTTCTACGGAAAGGGTGGCCAGAACGGACACGCCGACCGCCAGCGCGGCCTGCCGGAGCTTCACACGGACTTCGTTATCGCGTGTTACGGAGAAGAGCGAGGTTTCGTGGGGAGCTCGTTCCTACTGACGCTCTACTACCTGCTCTGCTATTGGTGTATTCGGGTGACGAAGCTAGCGAGGGACCGCTATCAGGTGCTCGTAGCGGTCGGCGTATGCGCGCTGATCTTCTGGCAGTTCTTCGTGAACGTGGGGATGGTCACCGGGCTCATGCCGGTCGTTGGGGTGACGCTACCGCTCTTGTCGTACGGAGGGTCTAGCGTCATCACCATTTGTATCGGGCTGGGACTTCTGTTCAACATCGTGTTCCGAAGGCGGGCCACGGGTTGAAGGTCCTAACGCGCGGACGGCCAACCCATCGGAGAAGGCCGTCCGTTCACGCGATCAGACTGGTGACGTGCTCAGACGACCTTCGAGAGCGCTGTCACGAAGGCGCCCTTCGGCTTGGCGCCGACCATCTTGTCGACCGGCTGACCATTCTTGAAGAGGATGAAGGTCGGCACGCCCTGAATGCCGAACTTGCTGGTGATCATGGGCGCGGTGTCGATGTCGAGCTTCGCGATCTTGACCTTGCCTTGATACTCGGTCGCGAGCTGCTCGATGGTCGGGGCGACCGCACGGCAGGGCCCACACCACGTCGCCCAGAAGTCGACCAAGACAGGGATGCTGCTGTCCTCGACCTCGGCCTTGAAGTTGGTGTCGGTGAGGGTGACGACGTTAGGGGAGGCCATGACAGGAGCTCCTGATTGGGCCGCGGTCGCGCGGCTCACGGTGGGGACAGATCGTTGCTTCAGACGAACGAAGCAACGAGGCGCAAGCATAGGGTCTGACCCTAGGTGTGACAAGGCACAGGCGCTCGCGAACACGTAAGCCGTTGAATACGAGCTGTCTTTCAGAGCCCGAAGAGCCCGAGCATCCAAGTCGCCAGCGAAGCGACCACGGCGACGAGTCCACCGCCGACAATGGCTGGGAGCACCCCTTTTACGTCGAGCTCGTCGGTCACGGCATCCGTCACCTTGAACAGGACGGCGGCGATGAGCCACCGGGTGAAGAAGCCGAAGAGCCACGCGAGCCCCAACGTCCCGATGGCGAGCACCCAGAAGAGCAGCTTGGCGAGCGCGAGGTTCAGGACGCCCAAGATGGCCCCTGCGATGAATGCGCTCGCGGGCGACTTCAACTTGATACCGGGGACGACCTGTGCGGCCACCCAGATGGCCAGCGTGAGCGCTACCCATCCGACGAGCAGGTTCATTACCATGAAGAGGTCTCCTTGAGCGAAGAGTCAGTAGCTCGGGCGGTCCCCCCTGCCGCACCGACATGGCGCGCGAGGGGGCTAATAGAGTTGAGTCAACACCGCCGCAGGGCGATCGAGCCCCGCCCCACCGCATGCGAAAGGATCGGGATCATAGTGCACCACGTCGAGAATGAGGCCGTGTCCAGGTGCGGTCTCGCCGGCGTCGCTGCGTCTTCGGGATTGTAGCGCCGTCGCGACGGCATCGTCGGTGCGGTAGCCACGTCCGACTTCTACCAGGGTCCCAGCCATGATGCGGATCATGTTTTGTAGGAACGCGTTTCCGCGGACGACGATGGCGAGGTCACCATGAATGCGTGGACCGGCATCGCTGGCGGCTATAGGGCCCTGGGCCTCGACCTCGACACCGAACACGTGTCGTATGGACGTGTGGGCCTGGCAGCTCGAAGCCCGAAAGGCCGAGAAGTCGTGTTCCCCGACGAACGAGGCGGCGGCACGGCGCATCGCGAGGACGTCGAGCGGAAAGGGGATGAACCACGCATTGCGACGGCGAATGGCGCAGCGGGTCCGCGAGTTCCAGACGCGATAGCGGTACGTCTTCCCGAGCGAAGACTTGCGCACGTCGAAGCCATCTGGGGCCTCACAGGCGTCCGAGACCGACACATCGGGTGGGAGGATGGTGTTCAACGCCCGAACGAGGCCGTGTAGTGGGATGCGGCTCTGGGTGTAGAAGAGGACGGGCAGGCCAAGCGCGTGCACGCCTGCGTCTGTGCGGCTCGATGCGAGGACCGATGCCTCTTCGCGCGTGAGCTGCGAGATGGCGTCCTCGAGTGTGCCCTGGATGGTACGGAGGACAGCCTGCCGTTGGTAGCCCTTGAACTCGGTGCCGTCATACTGGACGAGCAGGAGGACACGGCGCTCGACCACGCGCGGCTCGTCGGGCGTCAGAAGTCGAACGCGAGGCCGAAGAGCGCCGTGCTGTCTCCGAGCTGCCAGGAGCTGTCGGAGCCGAAGTCGTCGTCCCAGCCGTAGTACCACATGGCGAACAGGTACGAGTTGTTCACCCCGACCTCACTGTCGAACGCCTGCGCCATCTTTGGGGCGAAGAAGTCGAGTGGGATGCGGATGCCGAGCTCAGTGTGGAGCCCCCACGTGTCGCCGGCAGCGTCGCTACCGCCGAAGGACGACGTGTCGCCAACCCCGTTGGTGGCCCACCAGATGGTGTAGTCGAGCCCGAGCTTGAAGTAGGGGACGAGTGGGACGATGTCACCCCACGTATCGAGGTAGTAGCCCGCCGTGAGGCCGAGGGGCACCATGTTGAGCGAGGTCTCATCCACCCCCTCGGAGCCGGTCTCCTGGTCGAGCGCGTTGCCGGTGACGCTGCCGTAACCGACCTCACCGCCGAGGGTGACCATACCGCCGACGCCACGCCAGAGCACGTAGGCGTACTCGATACGAAACAGGACCATGCCTTCGTCGCCGAAGATGTCGTCGTAGGCACTGCCGCCCTCGGAGTCGATGTCGGGTGTGTAGGGCCCGATCTTGAACTCGAAGGTCTGGGTCAGCGGGGAATCACCCGGGATGCCGTAGAGCTGAGCTGAAGCGAGCCCTGGCACCATGAGGGCGAGGAAGAGGACGAGGCGGCTCATCGGGAGGTCCCTTCGCCGGCGTTTGATCCACCAGCGCGTCGACGGTGGCGGCGTACCCGCCAGGCGGTGAACGCGGCGCCCAGGAACGCCGCGGGGCCCCAGGCTGGCGCAGCCATCACCAGGAACGTGAAGATCACGAGCGGCCACAGCAGGATCCGGGAGACGCTGCGTAGCCACTCCGACTCGGAGATGACGGCCGCCGCTTTGGGGCCGACCTGGCCATACAGGTTCACCAGCGCCTGCCCGCCGGTGCCACTCATCATGCGTTGGTCTCGGAACTGACGAAGGACGTCGACCGTCGGTGCGACGGGGCTACCCCAGGCCGCCGTAGCGACGAAGCAGAACGAGAAGCCGCCTTCCTCATTGGCGCCTGGCTGGCTGCGGTAGTGCTCGTAGAAGTCATCGAGCGCCTTCGGTGCTCCAGAGACAAGGTCCGAGGTGTCGCAGAAGGTCGACTCGTTTCCACCTTCGTCGATTGCGGTCACCGCGAAGTAGTAGGTGGTCCCGTTCGTCAGGCCAGTGACTTGGTGTTTCCCAGAGGTGGTCGTGAGCCGGCCAGTGCTCTGCACGTCCGTGTCGCTGATCTCGTCGTACGTGAACTCGCGCTCGGAGTAGTACACGACGTGCTCGAGGTCGTCGTCCGTGCTCGTGTCGTCCCAGGACACCGTCACGTTGGTCTCGCCAGACGCGGCGCCCGTCACGGTTGGGGCGGAAGGCGCCGTACGATCGAGGGCGAACTCGATCTTCTCGTTGGTGATCCCGCCCGCGGAGTCCTTCACGTAGACGTAGAGGTACTTCGTGGCAGCGGAGTCGCACGAATCACCGAGGAGTTGACCGGTCGTGAAGGTGAGATCGAGGCCGCTCCACGCGGTGTTGTCGTCGAACTGCAGCAGGACCTTGCAGCTCGTGTCGTTGTCCTCTGGCTCGGTGGACGTGCTGCAAGACGTGCCGATGGCGTAAGCGTACTGCGTCAGCTCCACTCCCGTCGTGGACGTGGAGTTCATGCGGACCGTGACGGTGATGACGCCGGAGGTGTTGAGGGCGCCGTGCAGGGCCCCTGGCTTCCCTGCACTGTCAGTGCCGTCCGTACCATCGGTGGTGTCCGTCGCGTCCCCGCTGTCGGTGCCGTCCGTCGCATCCGTGCCGTCCGTCGCGTCCCCGCTGTCGGTGGTGTCCGTCGCGTCCGTGCTGTCGGTGGTGTCCGTCGCGTCCCTGCCGTCGACTCCTGCCGTGTCTTCGAGCGACGCCGTGTCTTCGAGCGATGCCGTGTCGACCGAGGTCGTGGTGTCCGAGACGCTCGTGTCGCTGCTAGTGGCGTCGGCGTCCGTCGACCCGGTGTCGCCGCAGACGAGGGAGGCCTCTTGCTCGAGCAGCTCACGGCAGAGCGTTAGGCCGATTCGGTAATTGCCGTCGGACTGCTCTACGTCCTCGATGGTCGTCGGGGTGACGTTCTCGATGGTGAAGCCTGCGATCTCCGCACGAGCCGCACGAGGAGCGGCCCATAACGCAGTGGTGGCCGAGACGACCACGAGGGTGGGAAGGGATCTGATAGTCACTCGGGCTCCAAGGGCGGACGCGGTCGCGTACAGGCAGGGCCCGCGCGCGCCGCGTGAGTCTAACGCTGGCGACGCCCCGGTCAAATACCGGCTTGCCGATGGGCGAGGCAAGTGCTTCGAGTCAACCTCGGGGGCGCCGCCGTTCGCTCCGTCAGCGCGGCACCGGTGGGCTACGGAACGAAGCGCCAGAGCACGTAATTGCTCTGATCTTTCGTGGTCCCGACGACCGTGAGACCCGTTGAGAGGCTACCCGTGAGCGCCATCGGGAGCTCGGTGTCGACGGGTAGATTGAAACGGAACCAAGCCTTGCCGTCTTCGCCGTTCGAACCGGCCTGAAAGCCGGTAAGCATCCAGCCCTGGGCGTCTTGAGCGAGGACGACCATGGAGCCGCCGATCGCGACGGCGTCGTAGAAAGTTATGTCAGAGCCAAGCGGCACGTAGTCTTTGCAGACGCCCTTGGAGCAGCGAGCCATGAGGCCCTTCGCGCCGTAGATCCACGCCTGCGAGCTGTCGACTTGAACGATGCCGTTGAAGATCGCCGCGTCTGCCGCGAACGTGCTCTGAGCTGAAGGGAAGGTGTTGTCCCCTTCGAGGTCGGTGCTCACGTCGAGGTTCTGGTCGGTAGATGTCGACACGAGGATCCCGCCATCGATGACCGAGTTGTAGATGCAGGGCGTAATGGTACAGGGTTGAACGACCGACCAGAGCGTCGCACCTCGCCAGTCTTGTTCTGCGGTCGGTGGGTTCGTCGGGAGCTTCGTGGTGGAGCACTTCCACGTCTCACTGCCAGCTAAGAAGCTGGTCGTCAGGACACACCGGAGCGCGAAACCCTTGAGGGTCGAGCCGTTGCGACCGCTTAGCAGGAACCACTCTTCCGAGGAGGAGAGCCCGCCAGCGAACGTGGCGCCGAGCGCGCGCCAGTCGATGTCCTTGTACTCCGTGGTTGCCGCCGCAATCGCTGCGTGGAGGGCCGAGTCGGTGAACTGCACCGACTGCACGCCTTCCGACACGAGCCCAACGATCGCGTTCTCTCCGACCACGACCCGTCCGCTGATGGCGTCGGCCCAGCCTGAAAGTCCGCCGAGATTGGCAATCGTACCGCCGGGCTCGACGGCGAACACGCGGAAGTGCTGCGTGGCGAGGAGGGCACACTGAGCGTTAAACGGGTTGCGGACGCGCCCCATGAAGTTCGCAACGAACAAGTGAGTAGCGGACTCTGTCGTCGCGGAGACGGGCTCGAGCTCCGTCGAGTCGCACAGGCCCTTACCGACCGATGCGAAGGGATCGAAGCGCGCGCCGCCGACGCATTTGGTGTTGATGCAGAGGTCAGGGGATGTCGCCGCGTTGTTGTCGTCGCAAGCGATGAAGTCGGGTTGCGGTCCATAGACGCAGCCCCCGCCAACCACACATTTATCAGCGGTGCAGGCGCTGCCGTCATCGCAAGCGTTGTTGTCAGCCGTAAAATCGCACTGCCCCGTCGCAGCACTACAGGCGTCGATGGTGCAGGGGATGCCGTCATCACAAGTCAGCGTCTTGACGAGCTTGCAGGCGCTGCTCGAGGCGCTGCTCGAGCACGACTCGATGGTGCACAAGCTACCGTCAGTGTTGCACGACGTACCGGTAGCGAGTGGCGTCGTCACACAACCGAGAGTCGATGAGCACAAGTCCGACGTGCAGGGGTTCGCGTCGTTGCAGGTGACGATCTTGCCGGTGCACTTCCCAGCACCATCGCACTTGTCGGCGTCGGTGCACTTGCTGCCATCGTCACACGCCGTGTTGAGCACGGCGTTCGTGTACTTACAGCCCGTCGTGATGTCGCAGCCCGCGATCACCTGGCACGTCTTGGCGGGGCACGTGACGGGCGTGCCGTTGCATACGCCGGACTTACAGACCTTGGTCGTGGAGCACAGGTCATCGGACCCACACGACGCGTTTTCGTTCGTGGGGACGAGCGAACATGTCCCCGTCGCCGGCTGGCAGGAGTTGGCCTGGCAGGTATTGCCGAGCGCAGAAGAGCAGACGACTGGCGTGCCTGACTGGCACTTCTTGGAGCCGCTCCCCTGCGTCACGCACTTCTCGACGCCATTGCAGAGGTTGGAGTCACCACAGTCGGCGTCGACGGAGCACTCGCACACCTGCGTGCCTCCACCACAGACTCCGTTGGTGCAGGACTCGCTCGTAGTGCACGCCGATCCGTCGTTGCAAGCCGAACCGTTGTTCGCGTTTCCGGGTACGCAGCCGCTGACGGGGCTGCACGAGAAGACCTGGCAGGCCCCGCCCGTGGGGCAAACGACGGCCGCGCCGGGCTTGCACACGCCAGCCTGGCACAGGTCCCCAGTCGAGCACACGTTGTTGTCACTGCAGGGCGCCGTGTTGTTCGTATGGGCGCAGGCCGACTTCGGGATCAGTGGATCGTAGCCCGGCGGTGCAGTGCCTGTGCAGGTGTCCGTGGTGCAGAGGTTGTCGTCGTCGCACGTGATGGGCGTGCCGCGACAGGCGCCACTGACGTCGCAGGCGTCGAGGCTCGTGCAGATGTCGCCGTCGCTGCAGACGGTCCCGAGGGTGATGTTGACGACGCACTCACCTCCGACGCAGGCGTCGGTCGTGCAGGGGTTGCCGTCATTACAAACCTTGTCGGAGCCACCGCAGGTTCCGCCGCCGCATTTGTCGCCCGTGGTGCAACCGTCGTCGTCATTGCACGAGACCGTGTTGTTCGTGAACTTGCAGGTGCCCGAGTCACACACGTCGTCAGTGCAGAGATTATCGTCCTGACAGACGATGGCGGTCCCGGTACAGGCACCGCTCGAGCTACATTGGTCGTTCTGGGTGCACGCGCTGCCGTCGGAGCAGGGCGTCCCTGCCAAGATCTGAGGCTGACAGACGCCCGTCGCCGGCACGCATGCCGACTTGGAGCATGCCGTGTCCGACCCGGGGTCGCAGGTCACGATAGATGTTGGCGGGATGACACAGACCTTACCAGCACCGTCGTTCTGGCAGACGGGCGTCCCGTTACAAAGGTTGCCGTCGTCGGTGCAGTCGGCGTTGACGGTACATGCGCAGAGGTTCTGTCCTGACGTGCAGGCGTCCTGAGCGCAGGTGTCACCATCGGTACACGGGTTGTCGTCGGAACAGGCTTGGCCGTCGAGCGGGAAGTTGGAGCAAGACCCGGTGACGGCGTCACAGAGGTCGGCGGTGCAAGGGTTGCCGTCGCCGCAGCTCTTGTTCTGACCTGCGCAGAGGCCGTTGGAACAGGCGTCATTGACCGTGCAGACGACCCCGTCGTTGCAGATCCCTGACGCCTTCGGGGCCGCGTTGCAGATGCCACCCTCGCCACACGTTCCCGTCCAGCAGGCCGGGAACGGTACATCAGCCGGCACGCAAGGGTTGCCGGGATCGAGAGGGGCCACGACGCACGTCTCGTTCACGCAGATCGCAGTCTCACAGGGGGTCTTCAAGGCGGCACAGTCGGCCGTCAGCGTGCAGGCGAGCGGCCCGCCGTCGGTCCCATCGGTCCCATCGGTCCCGTCCGTAGCGTCAGTCGTGTCCGTGCCGTCGGTCGTGTCCGTGGCGTCGGTGGCGTCAGCGTCGGTCTCGCCGTCGGTGCCATCGCGAGCGTCGGTGCCATCGGATTGGTCGGTCGTGTCTACCCCGTCAACGCCGTCGGTCGCGTCTACGGCGTCGGTTACATCGCCGGACTCGGTCCCATCGGTCGCGTCGCTCCCGTCGGTCTCGGCTACACACTGCCCAGTGTTCGAGTCGCAGGCGCTGCCCGCCGCGCAAGGACGGCTGACGAAGCCCGCGCCCGGTGAGCAGGTCTGGCAGCGGTCACCCGCGAGCTCTTGCCCCGCCGCGTAACACGCGTTCCCGGCGAAGCAGCTGTTCGCCTGCACGGTGAAGGTGCACTGACCATCGTCGCAAGAGCCGGTTCGGCACGTATCTCCGCTATTGCAGTCGCTGTCGACCTTGCAACCGGTCGTGGCGCCCGTGTCGCCGCCGCCGCTCGCGACTTTGATGTCGCCACAAGCGGCTATGCTGAGGATGCCTCCAAGGCCAGCGAGGTATTTTGTCCAACTGGGCATGATGCTCTACTCCGCGACTCGAGGGTTCCGAGGACGACTGCTCCCCTTTCGAGATCCCTAGCATACGGGTCTGGCCATCGATGCCAAAGTTTCGCGGTACGTCCGAAAGAAGAAAGACGCCCGTGAAGAACCGAAAGTCAGCCCTCGACGAGGAGGCGGCGCATCACAGCGGTCATGTTGGCGATGTCGGAGGCGCCGGCCTGTTCGCGGATCGAATGCATCGAGAGCATCGCGCACCCGACGTCGACGGTACGGACCGCGAGCCCGGCCGCGACGATAGCGCCTATGGTGCTGCCGCACGCGATGTCAGAGCGCACCACGAACTCTTGATGCGGCACGCCTTCTTCTCGGCACGCCTGCCGGAAACGCGCACCCGTCTCAGCGTCGGTGGCGTAGCTCATGTTCATGTTCGTCTTGATGACCGGACCGCCGTTGAGCATGGGCTTGTGGCTGGGCTCGTGCTTGTCGGCGTAGTTGGGATGGACGCCGTGAGCCATGTCAGCCGAGACGCAGAAGCTGCGTGCGAGCGAGCGCCGTAGCCCGCCAACGCTTGGGTTCGGGTGACCATCGACGAGCTGTTCGAGGAGGTGTTTCAGGAGCACCGACTCCGCGCCACGCTCGGAGCCGGAGCCACACTCCTCGTGGTCGAAGAGGCAGATGACCGAGGTGTGCGCGGGCGGCCTGCTGATGCGCTGGGCCTCGATGAGCGCCATCAGGGCCGAGTAACAGGACGCCTGGTTGTCGAGACGAGCACCAAACACGAACTCGCCGGTGGCACCACCGACCGTGGGGGGCTGGGTGTCATAGAGCCCCAGGTCGAAGCCGAGCACATCGGCTTCGGCGCACCCGACCGCGTCCGAGACGAGCTTCTCCACGCTCGGTGCACCCGACAGCCCGATGATGGGGGGCAGGTGGGTCTGCTTGTTCAGGATGAGACCGCGGGTCGTGACCTCGCGGTCGAGATGGATGGCGAGGTTGGCGATGCGCGCGAGGGGCATGTCGAGTCGGACTAGCTCGAGTCGCGGCGACTTCGACGTGGCGTCGCGAATCGCGATGCGGCCGGCTAGACCGAGATCCCGGTCTGTCCAGGTGTGGAGCAAGACGCCGCCGTACGGCTCGACCGCCCAGGTGGCATAGCCCTCTTTTGTCTGATTGGGCTTCGGCTTCAAACGGAGGTTTGGCGAGTCCGTGTGGGCCCCGATGAGGCGAAACCCCGCCTCTGACGGCGAGTCGGAGCCTGGCACCCACGCGAAGAGCGTCCCGGCGCGCTTCATGAAGGCGCCCTGCCCTGGTGACACCGCGACGGCGGCGTCGTCATCATGGACTTCGACGAAGCCAGCCGCAGTCAATCGACCGGCGGCGGCGACTACGCAGTGGAAGGGGCTGGGGGACGCGCTGATGAAGTCGACGAGGTCGAGAGCCGCGTTCATGAGAGGGAGGACCGTCCTGGGATCAGGGAACAGGGGCAGCCACTGGCGCCGGAGCGCCTTCGGCCGGGGCTGGGACGACGGGTGCTGGAGCGGCCGCAGCCGGCGCGCCGGGGTCCGGTGACGGGGGCGGCAGGGGCACGCCCGCCGGAGCTGGAATGCCAGCCGGAACGGGGACTTCCGTGGGAACAGGGGCGGCGGGCACAACCGGTGGCTGTGCGGCAAGCTGAGCCTCGAGGGTGGCGATGAGGGGCGTGAGCGTCTTGTCGGTCGGGTTTACGCCCGCCGCGCGCTTGTACAGCTCGATCGCCTTGGCGAGGTTCTTCTCGACCTTCTCGGCGGCGTCCGCTTCGGTGAGCCAAGGACCGCGCTTCGCATCGATCTTGGCCTTGCCCAGCTCGAGCATCGGCCCCCCTCTCTTGATGAGGCGTTCGAGCGCCTTCCCAGCAGAAGCCCAATCGCTGAGCGCGAGGCCGTCGACGATGGCGTCCACTTCGGCGCGGTCGGCGCGCAGCTGTCCCTCGGCGGTCTCCAAGTAGCCACGCAGCTCGCCCTTCTCGTCGTCTGCGGCGATGCCTTCGGCCTCAGCAGCACCTTGTTTCAGGAGCTTCTCGGCTTCGGCCCAGTCGTCGGCTGCTGCCAGTTTCTGGGCTCGACCGACAAGCTTGACGAGCTTGGTCTTGGCCGCCGATAGACGAGAGTCGCGCTCGGCGCTCGCCGCCTGCTCTTGCTGGCCGCGGATGGCCTTGGCTTCTTCTTCCGTTACGCCGGACCCGAAGAGCTTGTCGCGAAAGACCCAAGCGAGTGTGCCGCCCGTCGCGAGGAGCATGAAGATGAAGAGCGACAGGAAGAGGAGGCCCTTGCGCCCGCCCGAGCTGACCTCGATTACCTCGCCTTCAGAGCCCGGCATCTCACAGATGAACTCGACGTTGCCGAAGCGAATTCGATCGCCGTGACTGAACGCCCCGTGGGTGACGCGCTGGTCGTTGATGTAGCTTCCGTTGCTGCTCTTCAGGTCCTCGACGTGCAAGGTGCCGTCTTCGTGACGAAGTACCTTGGCGTGAACGCGCGAGATCGAGGCGTCGACCACGGTTATGGCGCAGTCCTTGCCGCGCCCAACTAGGTTGACGGAGCGGGTGAGGTCGAAGGGCTTGCCTTGGACGGGCCCGTTGGTGCCGACGAGGCGCCCGAAGATCTCGGAGCCTGCGGGCCCCTGGGCGTGTTCGGTGCCGTCGTCACTGCGGCTAGCGCGGCCGACATCCCCGCCATCGATGTGGAGATAAAAGTCGCCGACCTTGACCTGAGCACCGAGAGCGACCTCGGTGACCTTGTGGGCGCGCTTGCCATTGATGAAGATGCCGTTCGAAGACCCGAGGTCTTCGACGTAGATCTTCCCCGCCTGAGTGAAGAGGCGCGCGTGTTTCCGGGAGACGTTGTCGGAGGGGAGGATGATGTCGTTCCCCGTTCCGCGACCGATGATGAACTCACCCTCGCTGAACTGGTACTCCTCGGCGATCGCGCCCGCAGAATCCTCGATGATGAGCGTGAACATGATCGCCTCAGCCGCCGGTATCGACGACGGTCACGCGTAGACCCTCGGACGTGGACTGCACGAAGACGACGTGCGCGAATGCGTGCTGCACGAGCCCCATCGCAAGGGCCTCGTTCGGCGCGCCGTGGTTCGCGATGACCTGCCGAGACAATCGGCTGAGTCCGTCTGCGGCATCGCGGCCGTAGAAGCTGGCCAGGACTCCTTCGGCTCCGGAGTGGGCGAGCTCGACGAGCGCAGCCGCGTCAGCCCCCGTGACCGGTGCGACCAGCAGGCGATCGCCGAGCAACAGCGGCAGTACGCGGAAGAGCTGCGCGCTCTCGTCAGGGAGGATCGGGAGGCGTAGACGCGTCACGTTGCGGTGGGGCACCGAGAGCGTGTGGCGGGCCTCCACGATGACGAGTCGGTCCTCTTCCGACGCGAAGAGTGCCAGCGCCCCAAGGACCGCGGCGCGGTCGGCGGGCGAGCGCCCCACGACCGCCACGTTGGCACCGTCTTGGACCTGAGTGGCGAGGAACTCCGCGTCGTCGCTCGTGAGCGCGCCCGAATCGACGAGCGCCTTCATGGTGAGCCGACGGCGACTCGGCTTGATGAAGCTGAGTACCGGGCCCGCCGCTGCGAGTGGCGGGAGCACCACTTGAAAGCCAGTGCCGTCAGGGAGCTCGCCGACCAGCATGGGCGGGCGGTTGCTTGCACTGAACCCGAGGGTGCTCGCGAGCCGGTCGACGATGCGGCTGAGTGCCGCAGGCGACGAGAACGACTTCCATACCGTCTCGGTCACGCCGTCGGCGGTCACGAGGATCTGATTGAAGTCATTGACTTGGATGCGCGTGACCGCGTCGTCGTCGAGGAAGTACTCGACCGGCCCGACACCGGTGAACTCGTAGAGGACGTCGTGGGTGAGCGTCGCGTCGTCGAGGAAGGTCGGGACGAGACCTCCCGAACGCGCCGTTGCGACAACTGCCCCTACGGCGGCCTCCAGATCCGACCATTGCCGGTCGGAGAGGTGATCGAGGTGATCGGGGTCGATGTCATCGAAGACCGAGGTCGCCACGCGCCGATGAAGCTCGTCGAGGACGCTGACGTAGGTCTCGAAGCGGGCGTCGCCGTCGTCACTGCTTCCACGAGCTTCCGTAGCCGGAGCTTCTCTACGGATGGAGTCACTGCGTGAAGCCGGAGGCGCCGGTGCTTCAGGCACGGGTTCGAGGTCTTCGTCCGCGCTCTCTGTCGACGCCACGGTCGCGACTGGAGCGACCTGGACTGGGGCGGGAGGGGGTGGCGCCACTGGTGGAGGCGCGATCACGGCCGGAGTCGCGGGCGAAGCCGCCACCAGCGGTTCGCCGCTGACGATCGCCATCGTCGTCGGCGCCTCGTCTTCTTCGAGCTCGACTTCCTCCTCGAGGACGGCGGCCGAGGGTTGCTCTTCTTCGACTTCGAACTCGACCTCGAGGCCGTCGTCGGAGTCCTCGGCGGGCTCGCCCTCGGCTACGCCCTCAGCGATGATCTCGACCTCGACGACCTCGGCGTCGAGCTCGTCGAGGTCGATGGCACGGGTTGCGGCCTCGGAGTCCTCGGACAACATGGACGCGGGGGGGGCCTTCACGGTCTGGCCTTTCCCGATGTGTGGGACCGCCGGTGGCATGGGCGCTTCAGCCCGCTGCGGGGCGTTCGATGGCCGCATCGAGGAACCGGATGGGGGCGCGCCGACGAGCTGCATGACGAAGTCGCCGATGTAAATACGGTCGTCGGAAGTGACGACCCGGGGCGCGGCGATGCGCTCCTTGTTCACGTAGGTCCCGTTCGTGCTCTTCAGATCGATGACTATGAACTTCTCTTCCTTCACGACGATGCGGGCGTGTCTCTTCGAGATGTTGCCCTTCGGAAGGATGATGTCGTTGCCGCTGATGCGGCCGATCGTGAGCTCTTCTTTGTCGAACGTGAGCCGGCGCTCGGGACCGCCCTTCTCAATCATCAAGACCGTGAACATGCGCTCCCTCGACTTCCTGCCTTCTACCGGCTTTCGATTCGCCACTCACGGCGTTCGTCGTCCGACAACGATGCCCCCGCGCCCCAGATTCGCCGTCTATTCCCGGCGTAGCGCACGTCGGCACTCGACCGAGTTCGGTGGAGCCCGCCGGGCGGCATCTTGGGACCATGATTGTTGAGCACGTCGAAGGGGCTGTCAAGGCGACGCAAGCCACGCATTAGCCTATTGGTTCCATACACTTGTACCTTCTCGTGACTTGTAGGCGAAAGAAGGGCATCTTGCGCGTCATGGCGACGTCGGCCATCGAAGGGCTCGGAAAGCGTGTGCTGGACTTCTTCACGGGCGTCGGTGCCATCGTGATCTTGTTCGTGCGCTCTCTCGGCTGGCTCTTCCGTCCTCCCTTCCGGTTCGGCCTCTTTCTCCAGCAGATGGAGTTCGTGGGCGCCGGCTCCTTCTTCATCGTGTTCTTGACTGGGACATTCACTGGCCTCGTCCTTTCGCTTCAGCTCATCGACGGGTTCGGGCGATTTCAGGCCGAGACCCTCGTCGGGTCGACCATCGCCATCGCATTGTGCCGTGAGCTCGGTCCCGTTCTCACGGGGCTCATCGTGGCGGGCCGTGCCGCGAGCGCCATGGCGACTGAGCTCGGTACCATGAAGGTCACCGAGCAGATCGACGCGTTAGAGACGATGGCCGTGTCTACGACGCACTACTTGGTCGTCCCGCGGCTCGTGGCCGGCATCGTGATGATCCCCATCCTCACCATGCTCTTCAACGTGCTCGGGCTGCTGGCGTCGTACTACGTCTCGGTCGAGGTCATGGCGATCGACGCAGGGAGCTACGTCCGAAACATCAACAAGTACTTGACCTCAGGCGACGTGACCGTCGGCGTCGTCAAGAGCATCGTGTTCGGTGCCACGATCGCTCTCGTTGCTTGTCACAAGGGCCTTACGGCATCAGGCGGCGCCCGCGGCGTCGGCACCGCGACAACGGATGCCGTCGTCTCGAACTTCATTGCGATCTTCGTGCTCGATTACGTGCTGACGGTCCTCACTTTCCAGTAGCGATGCGCCCTTCGTTAGCGCCGAAGGCCCGCGCAATCACAGACATCGATTGACAAGCCCTAGACGCCGCCGGTACACGCGCCACATGGACAGGCCACAGACCCCTCGCTCCCGTTCGCGCAAGACCTCGGATGCAGCCGCCGCGACCGGCGTCGCCGATTCGCCCACTGCGGAAGCTCAGGCGCCAACCGTCGGAGCCGAGCAAGCAGAGACGCCGAAGCCAGAGACGCCGAAGCTGAGCGACGAGAACGCGGAGGCCCAAGGGGCAGGTCCGGCGACTCCGCTCGCGACCATCATCATCCCGGTCTACAACGAGCAGGGCCTCCTCGAGACCGCCGTGGTCGACCTCATCGGCAAGCTCCGCCCGCTCGGCTTCCCCTTCGAAGTCATCCTCAGCGAGAACGGGTCGAAGGACGACACCAAGGAGCTGGCTTTTGGCCTCGAGCGCCGCTTCCCCGAAGTCCGGGCGCTCGTCTCGAGCGAACCGAACTACGGCCGGGCTCTGCGTCGCGGCATCCTCGAGGCTCGGGGCACGTTCGTCCTCTGCGACGAGATCGACATCTGCGACGTGGAGTTTCATACGCGAGCGCTCGCCATTCTCCGAAGCGGACAGGCGGACATGGTCGTTGGCTCGAAAGCCCACGCTGGCGCCCACGACAAACGCCCTGCGTTTCGGAGGCTCGGAACGAAGGTCATCAACACGCTCCTGCGCGTGTTCCTCGACTTCCGCGGCACTGACACTCACGGGCTCAAGGCCTTCCACCGCGAACGTCTGCTCGGGATCGTGAACCGGTGCATCGTAGACCGGGACCTCTTCGCGTCAGAGTTCGTCATCCGTGCGGAGCGCGCCGACTTTCGCGTCATGGAGATCCCAGTCGAGATCGCCGAGAAGCGCCCGCCGTCAATCAACCTGACGCGGCGCATCCCGAAGGTCCTGAAGGACCTGACTCGCCTCTTCATCGCCATCCGAATTCGCGGCTGAGCGGCAATGCGCCGCCTCGCCGTCAACGTCGACATCGACGGGCTCAGGCTCTACAGGGCTATCCACGGCCTCCCGGCTTGGAGCGGTGATGCCGCCGATCTTGCTTGGACCATCGGTGTCCCCCGCTTCGCGGCGCTCTTCGAGTCCTTCGGGGTACACGGCACGTTCTTCGTCGTGGCTGCGGACCTCGAGGTACCGGCTCACCGTGCCATCGCTGCACGGCTCGTCGCTGCCGGCCATGAGCTCGGCAGCCACAGCCACACGCACCCTTACGACCTCACCCAGAAGCCCGAAGCCGTAATCGCTGAAGAGCTGCGACGTGCGGACGCTGAGATTGCGGCCGTTCGCGGCAGCCCAGTCTCCGGCTTTCGAGCGCCCGGCTACAACACGAGCGCGTTCATTGGTCGTGAGCTGAAGGCCCTCGGCTACACCTACGAGTCCAGCCGATTCCCGTGCCCGCCGTATTATGCTGCGCGCGCCGGCGCGATCGCGGCCATGCGCCTGGTCGGTCGCCGGAGCCGTTCCATCGTAGGCAGCCCCGCGCACGCCTTCGGCTCCCTCGAACCGTCGCGAGACGTGAATGGTCTCGTGGACTTCCCAATGAGCGTCGTGCCGGGGATCCGGTTCCCGCTCATCGGCACGTCGCTGTCGCTGCTCGGCGCGACGGCACTCACCGCGCTGGCCCCCGTTCTGCGCGCTCAGCCCTTCTTGAACCTCGAGTTCCACGCGCTCGATCTGCTCGACCGCCAAGACCTCGTCGGCCACGATGACGCACTCGTGAACGCGCAATTCGACCTGCGTCAGCCTGTAAAAGCGAAGCATGCCGCTTTCGCGGCCGCACTACGCGGCGTCGTCGCGGGAGCAGAGGCCCGAACGCTGGAGGAGCACGCGGCCGGCTGGATCTGACACGTCGACGTCGTGGTCCGAGTCAGCCGACGTCCCGGTCAGTGTTTCGCGTCGTGCCTCTTGGGGCGGGCGTTCCAGATGAACGCGCACAAGACGAGCCCAACCATGGCGACTGGCAACATCGCGCCCGGCCAAACGGCCCAGTTGGCCGGGTCCTTGGCAGCTTCGTTCTTGGGCAAGTAGACGCCGTAGAAGAACGCCTGAGTGCCAGTGCCAAGGTAGACGAAGCCATCGATGATACCGGTCACCACGCCCGCGTTCTTCGAACCGCCGAAGTCCATCGACGCGGTGCCGGACAGCATGCCGTGAACGCCAATGACGCAAAGCGACATGAAGACGACCGACCAGCCGAGGACCGGCCCGCCGAGCGAGTAGAACGCCAGGGCGCACCCGGCGAGAAGACCGGCGAAGAGGACGCTGGCCACCGGACCACGGCGTGAGCCGAAGACGTGGTCGGAGATGAAGCCCGCGAATACGCCCCCGAGGATGCCGGCGACGCACAACACGACGCCCCAGTTCTCGTAGACGAAGCTGCCTTCTTCGCCGATGGCCTTTGCGTAGAGGCGATATTGCTTCATCACCGCCTGGCGGAGAAAACCGGAGCAGAACTCGATGGCGACGATGAACCAGATGATCCGCTGCGAGAACATGCGCTTAGCGACTTCCGCAAGCGTCAGCGTTCCCACCTGGCCGGAGCTCGCGTCGCCCGTGTCGAAGTCGAGGAAGCCGGCTTTGGAGGGGGTGTCCTGAACGAGGAAGTAGGTGACTAGGGCGAACGTGCCGAGGACGGCTGCGGGCACCCAGAACGCCATCGTGAGGCCCGCGTGGCGGGCGAGGAGCAGGCTCCAGTCGTAGGAGAAGTAAAGGCCGAGCGAGATCAGGATCCCGAAGAGGCCGCCGAGCACGCCACGTTCGCGGACGTGGAACCATGGCGCGTTGACCTTGACGATGGAGACGGCGCCGAAGCTCTGAAAGTACATGTTGAGCGCGTTCAACCAGGTGAGCGACTGCTTCAGCGTGTCGGCGTCGCCGGTGTCCTTCGCGCTCCCCATGGCGACGGCAAAGCCGACGTTCATGAGCGCCGACCCGACCGTCGCGAGCAGCATCGTGAAGCGCCCGCCGAGCTTGTCGGTGAGGGGCCCGTTGATGAGGAACGAGATGCCGTAGACCCAGGCGCCGATGCCGTCGATCTCGTTGAAGTCGCCCTTCGGGAGCAGGGTCTTGTCGAGATCAGCGGCGATCGCCGACAGGTTGTAACGACCGAAGTAGAGGAAGGCGTAGGTTAGACCGAGCGGGACCCAGTTCATGACGCGGCGGCGTTTGTAGGCCTCGGAGTGACCGAGGTCGACCTTGGGGAGACGCGCCAGCACAATCCCCACGGCTACGAGCAGAAGTACGATTGGAAGGATCTTCTCGAGCCAAAGCGGCATGTCTGCGACCTCCGGTGGAGCCGGACCGTAACACGAGACCTCGGACCTCAGGAAGGCGTCCAGGTGTCGTTTTGTGGACATCCAACGGTCGTCGGGTCCCTGTTCCAAGGAGGTGACGCCTCCGCAAAGGACAGCTACCCTCAGACGGCCCATGGATGCCCACGTCTTACTGACCACCCTGGCCATCGTCCTCGGCGTCGCCGGCATCACCACGGTCGTGACCCGAAAGCTCGGGCTGTCGTCGGTGCTCGGCTACCTCGTCGCTGGGCTCGTGGTCGGGCCGAACGTCCCGCTCCCGGTCTACGCCGATCGCGAGGTGGTGACGACGCTGTCCGAGCTCGGCGTGATCCTGCTGATGTTCTCGATAGGGCTCGAGCTCTCCATCCGCAAGGTCACCCGCCTCGCGGGGACGGCGGGGCCGGCGGCCTTGATCGAGATGGGGCTCATGGGCGTGCTCGGGCTCCTCACTGCACGCATGCTCGGGCTCGGCTCGCTCGAAGGGGCCTTTTTGGGCGCGATGGTCGCCATCTCGTCAACCATGGTGATCGCGAAGACCTTCGCGGATCAGAAGGTCAAAGGCCACTTGGTCGAGGTCGTGTTCGGCATCCTCGTGTTCGAGGACATCGCCGCGATCGTGCTCCTGACGGTCCTGACCGGCCTGTCGGCCGGCCTCTCGCCCTCACCGGTGTCGCTCGCCATCACCCTGGCCAAGCTCGCTGGCTTCCTACTGGGCGCCATCGCGCTCGGTCTCCCGCTGGTTCCCCGCTTCATGCGTCTGGTCGTACGCTTCGAGAGCGCGGAGACCACCACCGTAGCCGCCGTGGGGGTGTGCTTCGTCTTCGCCGCCATCGCGTCGTGGGCAGGTTTCTCGGTGGCCCTCGGCGCCATCATCGCGGGCGTGCTCTGCGCCGAGTCGGGCCACGGTGAGAAGCTGGAACATCTGGTCTCGCCGCTACGGGACCTCTTCTCGGCCATCTTCTTCGTCTCGGTCGGCATGCTCATCGACCCCGTGGCCATCACAGATCAATGGTTCCCGGTCCTCGTCATCACAGCCGTGGTGCTACTCGGCAAGTTCGTCTCGGTAACGCTCGGCGCTGTACTCTCCGGCGAGAGCATTGGCACCGCGGCGAAGGCGGCGGCCTGCCTCACGCAGATCGGCGAGTTCTCCTTCATCATCGCGGGCCTTGGGGTCACGAGTGGCACCACGTCGTCGGCGCTGCTCCCCATCGCGGTCGTCGTCTCGGCCATAACCGCCTTCACGACGCCCTATGCGATCGGAAACGCCGACCGCATCGCGTCCGCCGTCGAGAGACGGCTCCCCGAAGCGCTTCGGACGACGGCTGCGCTCTACCACGCGTGGGTCGCCCGCCTTCGAGGGCGCCGCCTCGAGCCCACCCGTGCGGCGGGCCAGCGACAGGTCCGACTGATCCTGCTCGAAGCGACCGGGATCGTCATGTTGGCCGCTGCTGCAGGGCTCGCCGCAGACCCAGTGGCGTCCTACCTACGCCGGTTCACTGGGTTGCCGGCCTGGGTGCTCCGTGCGGTCTTGGGCCTCATGGTCATGGGTTTCAGCGTGCCCTTCGCCATCGGGATCGTTCGAAACTCGCGAGCGCTGGCGTCGAACTTCTCGAACGCACTGAGCGGCCGAACGCCTTCTGACCCGACTCAGACGATTGCGCCCGAAGAGTTGACGCCGCTCGAGAAGACGCTTCGGATCGGTCTCACGGTCGCGATCATCCTGGTCGTCGGCGCGCCTCTGCTCGCAGTCGTCCTCCCACTTCTACCCATCGGCTCGACGGTTGCGCTGGCGTCCATTGCGCTCCTGACGCTGCTCATCTTCGCGAGCCCGATCCGGCGCTCCGTCCGAGAGGCCCGCTCCGGAGCGCAGATGGTCGTCGACGGCTTTCGCCGACAGTTGCGCTCCGAGACTCTACCAGAGACGGCGGCCATCACGGACGCGACGCTCGCACGGATCGAGAGAGGCTCCGAGTCGGCATCCGTAAGTGCCTCTCGCAACGAAAGAGCCGTCCTCGACAGCCTCGACCCCACGACCGTATTGACGGTGGAGCACTCATGGGCTTGCATCGGTGAGACCCTGATGACGAGCGGTAGCGCCGAAGTGACTGAAACGACCGTCCTGGCTGTCTTGCGCCGCGACGGGCTGTCTTTCGCGCCGGTGAGTGACGTCGCGCTCGAATCGGGTGATCGCCTCGTCGCGTCCGGCAGCCCCGAAGCCATCGAAGCGCTCACTAATATCTTGAAGAGCGGACCGAACCCACGCGCTGAGTTTGCCGACCCTCGGAGGTGATTCAGTGGTTCAGGCAAAACTCCGATTGGCGTCCACCGGCAATTTTCGGTGGTGTCCCCATTCCGGGGCGCCTCTTCCTCAGGAACGGCGTCGAAAGATCGCCACAGTGAGCATTCGCAATCAAGACGGTGCACGCCACCGGTTCGCTCCGCGAAGTCGGCCACGGTCTCCACGAGCCTGTCGGACGTCCGCTTGCCGACAGTAAGCGAGACGACGAAGCGACCCTCGACGTCGACCGCTGTGTGGTCCCACTGGTCGCCTGCCAAAGCGTCCTCCGGCTTCGCGTCGTCGCATTGCTTCTAGTTCTTCTCGACGAACGACCACTTCTCGTCGAACCGCGCTTCGCTCTCCGTGAGATCTTGTTTGATCATGTGCAGATACCGTCGGGCCATAGCTCGACGACAACCCTCGATGGGCAGCGTTCTGGCGTGCTCGGTCCCGTCAATTCTCCGGCCGACTTCGCCGCGATGCGTCTATCCCCTGCCGGGCCCATGTCAGCACCGCTGGGCACGGACTCGTGCTCGCTGGTATCGGTCGGTAGAGCAAATTTGGAGTTCCCACTGTCTCCCGTTCAGGTAGACGGGGATTCTGGAATGGTCTCGGATCTCGCGCAGTCGCCTGGGAGGGCAAGGCGGGGCCAGGCCTCGAGGGGGCAGCGTAGCGGCGTACTCGGTCCGAACAATTCTCCGGCCAATTTGACCGCGACGCGCCTATCTCCTGCCGGGCCAACGTCGGCACGGACTCGTGCTCGCTGGTATCGGTCGGTAGAGCAAATTTGGAGTTCCCACTGTCTCCCATTCAGGTAGACGGGGATTCTGGAATGGTCTCGGATCTCGCGCAGCCGCCTGGGAGGGCAAGGCGGGGCCAGGCCTCGAGGGGGCAGCGTAGCGGCGTACTCGGTCCGATCAAGCATCGAGTTCGCCGTCCTCGGCGGGCGCTCCGCGATGCCCGCCTCCGGGCGGCTCCACTCGACGCTTGACCGGCCCTGCGTTCGCCGGCAGGCAGGGCGAGGGTCGATACTTGGAGACCCCACTTCC
Source organism: Pseudomonadota bacterium (assembly GCA_947498315.1). Taxonomy (GTDB): domain Bacteria; phylum Myxococcota_A; class UBA9042; genus SXOO01. The sequence goes on from CANMLD010000022.1 coordinate 27,633, forward strand.
TCCCGTTCAAGTGACCGATGCCCTCGGACCTGCTCCGGACCCGCGGCGCGGACGCCTCCCGAGCCCCTCCCGCTTGGCCACGAGCCGATTGTGCGGGCCGCAATGCAGGGTGAGGTTGTCGGCCGTGTTCGAGCCGCCGTGCGCCCACGCGATCCGGTGATGGATCTCCATTTTGTCCGACCCACTCAAACGTCGCGCAGCGCATCCTCGAGCAGAGAGACCCGTTCGCGCGAACGTCGAGCGAGCAGGAACGCCACCATGACGGGCATCAGCGCGATCCCGAAGAGCACGAGGAGCACGCGCTGTTCACTTGGGCGGGCGCCGTCGATGAAGAGCCAGATGGGGCGACCGGGACGGCGCTCCTCTAGACGGAGCCGACGCACTAGACCGTCTCGAATGGAGCGGAATCGCCTTGGGGCGGCGTCAGCGAGCAAGAGGCGACCCTCCGCCGAGAAGGCGACCCCTAGGTCGTCGGGACGCAGCCATCCCTCTCGGAGCAGGCCATCGTAGGCTGCAGCGACGAACACGTGTTGCGAGATGAGGGCCGGGATGGCGCGACGCGTGACGACGATCATGTTGGCCACGGGGTCGAAGAAGGCGCTCCAGCCGACAGCGTCGTCACTACGGGTATGGCTGGTGACGAGGCCTCGGTCGTATCGGGCGTAGCGGTTGTTCTCGAAGGCGGTATCGACGGGTGAGCCCGCCCTCAGGAGCTGATCGAAGTCGCCGAGCTCCACGGCCTCAGTGCCAGCGAGTCCGTAGAAGAGATCTTCGCGCTGCAGCCACCCGAAGAGCAGCAGCGCGAGCGCGGAGATGACGGCGAGGCCGAGGTGGACGTACGCGTCGCTTCGGGCGTCGCGCAGGACGTTATTGGGATGGTGCGGATCGTCTTCGGGCAGCTCGCCGCCAAAGCGGAACGGGTCGCTGAGCAGACGGAGCGAATCCGTGGGCGCTGGCCCTTCGGTCGTGGGTCGCTCGCTGTCGCTCATCGTGGCTGCGGCACCATGGGCTCACCTTACACGAAGCCGCGATCAGAGCCACCCTTGGGCGCGAGCGACTGCCCTCAGCTCGTCACGGAACTCCGGCGCAGCGATGGCGGAGAGCGCGAGGACGCGCTCGCGCACGCTCTTTCCGTGCAGCTCAGCGACCCCATGCTCGGTCACGACGGTATGGATGTGGGCTCGAGTGGTCACGACGCCAGCGCCAGGGCGCAGGATCGGTACGATGCGGCTCACGGTGCCGCCCTTGGCAGTGCTCGGGAGCGCGATGACGCCACGGCCCTCATCGGCGAGCGCGGCACCTCGGATGAAGTCCATCTGACCCCCGACGCCGCTGTAGCAGGCGGTCCCGATGGAGTCGGCGCAGACTTGGCCGCTGAGGTCGACCTCGATGGCGGAGTTCACGGCCACCATCTTGCGGAAACGACGGATGATCTGGGTGTCGTTCGTGTAGTCGGCGGGCCGGAACTCGAAGATGGGGTTGTCGTCGATGAAGCGGTAAAGACGCGCCGTGCCCATCGCGAAGGCCGTGACGACCTTGCCCCGGTTGATCTCTTTGGCGAGCCCGGTGATGGCACCGGCTTCGATGAGGTCGAGGACCGTGTCCGTGAACATCTCGGTGTGAACGCCGAGGTCCTTCTTGCCGCGGAGCTCGAGACCGACGGCCGCAGGGATAGAGCCGATCCCGAGCTGCAAGGTGGCGCCGTCAGGCACGAGGTTGGCGATGTGCGCACCGATGCGCCGCTCCTCGGCCGAGAGCTCTGGGTTTGGGAGCTCGTAAGGCGCCAGATCCCCGGCGACGAGCATGTTGAGGGCGCTAACGTGGATGAAGCCGTCGCCGTGGGTGCGGGGCATCTTCGGGTTGACGAGCGCGATGATCTGTTTGGCAGCGCGGACTGCGGCGAGCGCCACGTCGACCGATACGCCGAGCGAGCAAAACCCGTGTGCGTCCGGCGGGGAGACGTTGATGAAGGCGAAGTCGAGCGGCTCATTGCCCCTTCGGAAGAGCGCCGGGATGTCGCTCAGGAACACCGGGACGTAGTCCGCACGGCCTTCTCGAACCGCCGTTCGCGCATTGCTACCGATGAAGAGGGCGCGGTGGCGAATGATCCCCACAAGCTCAGGCGCCAGATGAGGCCCCGGGCCTTCGATGTGAAGGCTGACTGTGGTGATGTCCTTCACGTCGCCCGCCCGCGCCCGGGCGGCGAGCGCCTCGAGGAGAGGCGTAGGCGTGGCGGCACCACCATGGATGAAGATGCGCGACCCCTGGGGGATACGTGCGATGGCCTCGGCAGCAGTCGAAAAAGCGGTCATGCAAGCTCCATCTTCGGCAGGGACCCCGGCTTCTACCAGCCACACGCATCTCCCTAACACGCCTCGGTAAGAATCTTCACACCTCGCGCTTGACTCCGTCGGCCCGTCTAGTACAACCGTCCTAGTAGGACAAGTGTACTAAATGCCGATCGACTCCCCCGACATCAACCAGACCATTCGCGAAGCGGCCCTGCGCCTCTTCGCCGAATGCGGCTTCAGCGGCACCTCGGTGCGCGACGTCGCGAGCGCGGTCGGGATCTCGCCAGGCCACCTCACCTACCACTTCCCGAAGAAGAGCGACCTCTTCCAGGCCGCCATCGAGACGACCTACCGGCGGCTCGTCGATGACCTGCGCTCACTGGCAGCCACGCCCGGCCAGCCAGCCAAGCGCCGGCTTCGACTGGTCCTAGACCGACTCTGTGAGCTCGCACCCGAAGAGAGTCTGATGCTCCGAACCGCCCTCCGCGAGCTGATGACGGCGCCCGAACACCTCGGCCCGATCGCCAAGACGATGCAGCTCGGCCACCCTGTCGTCCTCCTGGGCTTGCTTCAGGAGTGCGTTGCAGAGGGCAGCTTGCCATCTGGGACCGGGATCGGCCTCTTGCCGCTGATCATGGGGACGCTCGTTTTCGCCCCCGTCATGCTCTCAATCGCACACGCCGCCATCGGCGACCTCGGCCTCATCGAGATCGCGCTGAACGCGGGTCGCGACGACCTCTACCGACTGCTGGGGCTCTCATGACGATACGCGCCTCATCCAGCCTGACGTCATCGCGCCTGACGTTGTTCGTGGTAGCGCTCGGCGTCCCGACTCTCGCGCTCGCCGCGGAGGGCCCGGTCACGGGCGAAGTTCGCGGGTACATCGAACACCGGCACCAGATCGCCATCGGCCTCGACCCCGCGTTGGCCAGCCTGCCCTTGGTCGACTTCGACGAGATCGGTCTGCACCCAGACGAGGTCTTCGGCGTCACGAACCACATTCGCCCAACCGGAAAGCTCCACTTCGGCGAGACGGCGACGCTGGTCATGACCGTCGACGCGCACAGCTACCACCTCCTCGACGCCAGAAAGCAAGAGGACCTCTGGGACTACCTGTCCCTCGACCGCCTCTACGTCTCCATCACCACCGACCAAGTGGACCTGACGCTCGGCAAGCAGGTCCTCAACTGGGGCCACGGTCTGCTCCTGAACCCTTCAGCGCCCAACAACGAGCGGCCGCCGCAAGACCTACGGGCCGAGCTCGAGGGGCTCTGGGCCGCCCGCGCGCTCGTGGCGATTCAAGACGACGCCAACGTGACCATGGCCGTCGCCGTGCGCGAGTCCACGCCAGACGACCCGCTCGTCGTCGGGCGCTGGGACAAGACGCTCGAGACGACCGATATGGCCGTCACCGTCACCTGGGACGAAGGCGCCGGCGACGTCACGCTCGGCTACGAGATCAAGGGTGACATCGAGGACGGTCCGGGGCTGTGGGCGGAGACGACCGCGTCCGTGTTCACGGACGACGCCTCGACGTGGTCCTTCGAGGTCGAAGCCGGCCTCGACTACACCTTCGATGTCCTGCAAGGGCTATACGTCGCGGCGGAGTACATCCACCATGGCGCCGGGGTCGATGGCGACTACATCGAGTCGGCCCTCGGCGGCAGACGACGCTCGGTGCTCCTCGGCAAGGACTACGCGCTCGTGATGATTCGTCAGACCTTCGACGCGCTCTGGCAGGCGCAGCTTCTGTCCATCACGAACGTCCGCGATCCATCGGGGCTCGTGTCGGCACAGCTCACCTGGCTCCCGCTCGGCTACCTCGAGATCATCTTCGGTGCCAACCTCACCTGGGGAAGTGGTGGGGGCGAATACGCCCTCGAAGTCCCAGAGACGGTCTCGATGAACGGCGCCACCATCCCCATCCCCGAAGTCTGGGCCGGCTTGCCGCTGACGCCCACCGCCACCCTCTATCTCTGGGCCCGCTACTACTTCTGAGCGCGAGCTCCCCGCCATGGAGAACCCGATGTCCACGTCCCCAAGCTCCTCGTCGAGCCCCACCTCCGCCGGTGTCGATTCAGTCCCGGTCGTCCGACTCGAAAACGCGACGCGCGTCTACAACCCCGGAGAGAACGAAGTTCGCGCCATCGATGGGGTGAACCTCGATGTTGCGCGGGGCGACTTCATGGCCCTCGTCGGCCCTTCCGGCTCGGGTAAATCGACGGTGCTTCACTCGCTCGGCTGCCTCGACCGGCCGGACGTGGGCCGCGTGTTCGTGGAAGGGCAGGACACGACCACGCTGAACGGTGACGCCCTCGCTCAGGTGCGTAACCAGCGAATTGGCTTCATCTTTCAGAGCTTCAACCTCATCCCCGTGTTCTCCGCCTACGAGAACATCGAGTTCTCGCTGCAGATCCTGGGCAACGTGTCGCCCGCCGAGAGCCGCGAACGGGTGAACGAGATGCTCGCGATCCTGGGGCTCGAAAAGCAGAAGGACCGCCGGCCCAATCAGCTCTCGGGCGGTCAGCAGCAGCGGGTCGCCATCGGTCGTGCGCTCGTGAAACGGCCCGCCATCATCCTGGCCGACGAGCCTACCGCGAACCTCGATCGCCGCACGTCGGAGGACATCATCGGGCTCATGCGGCGCATGAACGAAGACAAGCACGCCACCTTCGTCTTCTCGACCCACGACGAGCACCTCATGCACCACGCCCGGCGGGTAGTGAGGCTCGTCGACGGCAAGATCGTGAGCGACGAGCGGAAGGCGGCCTAACCATGAACTTCATGCTGCGCATGGCGTTCCGAAACGCGCTCCGAAACCGTCGTCGTTCCCTGTTCACCATCGCGTCACTCGTGCTCGGCGTCGGGCTCTTCGTGGCCGCGAAGTCCTTCGTGGACGGCATTGAGATGACCATGGTCTCGACTCAGATCGACTCGGAACATGGACACCTTCGCGTCGTCACCAAGGCCTATCTGCTCGACGAGGACTATCGCCCTCTCGATGTCCCGTTCGATGACGCGTCCGCCGTCGCTGCGCTGTTCGCCAAGACGTTCCCGACGGCGCAAGTCGAGAGCCGGGCGCAGTTCATGGCGCAGATCGGTGACGGCGTTCGGACCCTGAACGCCCGCGGACTCGTCGTAAACCCCGAGACGTACGAGAAGATGTTTCGCATCGGCGCGCTAAGTCCTCCGCCTTTGGGTGAGGGCGGCGTGCAGCCCAAGGCGTGGGCGTGGATGGGCGCCGATCTCGCCAGCGCCTTCGGTCTGAAGGTCGGTGACCGCTTCTTTGTGAAGGCAAAGACCCGAACGGGCACTGTGAACGCGCAGGACGGCGTCATCCTCGCCGGCCTTCTTCAATCGGGCTCGGCCATGACGGACAACTTCACGGTCATCGTGCCGTCGTCGTGGGGCGCCAAGTTCCTGAACCTGCGCCGCGAAGGCGAGACGGTCGACTACGCGACGGAGGTCTTCGCCCGCTTCGGAGACCCGAACGACGCCGAAGCCGCCGAAGCGGCGGTGCTCGACGCGCACCCTTCGCTCGACGCTGAGACGTGGCGCGAGAACACCGCGTTCGTTCGTGCTTTCAACGACATCCGTCGCCAGCACTTCTATCTGGTGGTCGGCATCATCCTGCTCATCGGGGCGCTCTCGGTCGCCAACACCAGCCTGATGGCGGCCTTCGAACGCACCAAAGAGATCGGGACCTTACTCGCCCTCGGCTACCGGGCGAGCTCGGTTCGAGCGCTCTTCCTCACGGAGACGCTTCTCATCGGCGCGGTGGGATCGCTGCTCGGAGTCGCCATCGGGGGTACCGCGAGCGCGTGGTTCGAGCGACATCCGATTCGGCTGACGGGCCTCGACGAGGTCGAAGGGGGGATGCCGATGCCACCGCTGCTCTACTTCAAGTTGAGTCCAGAGGCGCTCCTCTACGGGTTCCTCATCGGGCTCATGGTCGCGACGGTCGCGGCGCTCTTACCGGCGATTCGGGCGTCCAAGCTCGACCCGCTCACCGCGCTTCGCGAGGAGGCCTGAACCATGTTCCTCTATCGCTACGCCGTCAGAAACCTGACCCGCCATAAGCTACGCACGTCGTTCACCACGCTGGCGGTCTCGCTCGCCGTGGGCCTCGTGGTCGTGGGCAACACCTTCATCGCCGGTCTGGGCGAGCACACGCTCTCCGAGTTCACGCGCTTCACGGGGCACGTTCAACTCCGCCACACGGAGTATGAGAAGCAGTGGCGCTTTCGACCTCTCGACTACACCGTAAAACCGTTCGAGGAGCTGCGCGGCAAGCTGAAGACGGTGCCGGGCGTGGTCAGTGTCCTCGGACGCATCGACTTCAACCTGATGCTCCAATACACGGACGAGTCGACCATCGTCCCCGAGAGCGCGGGTGTCGATGAGTCCACCCTCACGGACGAGCAGATCTTCGGGCGTAAAGTCATCGAGTTCGCGCC
>CANMLD010000023.1 GCA_947498315.1 Pseudomonadota bacterium
GTTGGGGTCGATGCAGTTGGGGTCGATGCAGTTGGGGTCGATGCAGCAGGGGTCGATGCAGCAGGGGTCGATGCAGCAGGGGTCGATGCAGTTGGGGTCGATGCAGTTGGGGCCGATGCAGTTGGGGTCGATGCAGTTGGGGTCGATGCAGCAGGGGTCGATGCAGCAGGCTCTGTGGTCACGTCGATCTCGAGCCCCGTGCGCGTCCTGGCGCCGTGGTTTGAGGGCACGCCGGCCCGGGCGCATTGGCTCTCCGGGCGTTACGCTGAGGCGGCGGTCGCGTTCGCCTCGCTCGCCCCGACGGGAGACGGCGACCCGGCGACGGAAGCACGTGCCGCTCGCGCCGCCATCATGTCGGCGCTCGCGGGAGCACGCGCAGGGGACGTGACGGCGCCCGACCGTCTGCTTGCCCTCATCGGACGAGTCCCGGTACTCGACGGCACCCTCCGCTTCGTCGCTGCCGAGACGTGTTCAGCCAATGGCCTCCACGAGAAGGCTCTGACGGCGCTTGGGACGGATGGCCCTGGCCTCCCCGATCCCGTCGAAGCGCTCGTGCTGAAGGCGCGGACACTCACAGCGCTCGGTCGCCACGCCGACGCGGCACGCGTTTGGCGCGACTACATCTCGGAACACGACGGCCACGACGCGCGTAGCCTCGAAGCCGCCAGCGCGATCGCGCGCGCCTCAGGCGACACCGAACGCGACGTCGCCCGCATCCTCCGCGGGGTCATCGCCCAGGCCCCTCACTCACAGGCCGCCATCGACGCAGAGGCGCGCCTCGCGACGCTCCCCCCGCGGCTCCGGTCATTGACCATGGACGAGCTGCTGGTTCGCCTGGAGTCCCAGATCGATCGTCGCGCCACGGAGCCTGCTCTGAAGACAGCAGCCCAGGTCGAAAGAGCGAGCCGCGCCGGCACTTTGGGGGCATGTAAGGCGGCGGCTCTCGAGGCTCGCGCTCTCGACCGCGCTCGTCGCCGTAAGGCGTTGGTCGACCAGACAGCACGTCTCCAGGCGGCTTGTCCCGTGACGCCCGTCCCAACGGACGAAGCTGGCGTGGCGATAGCGACGGCACGAGCGGAGATCCACTATCTCGCTGGCAAGGCGCATCGGTCCCGTGGCGACACGGCTGGCGCCATACGACTCTTCTCGATGGTCTCGGACGTGGCGCCGCAGAGCTCGCTCGCTGATGACGCGCTGGTGTCTGCTGCGGCGTTGCTCCGCAAGTCAGGACGTGATCGGGCGGCCGACGTCATGCTGGAACGAGCCATGAAGCTCGGAGGCGATCAGGAGGAGACGGCCGCGTTCGATCTCTTCTGGGGCCACTGGACAGCCGCTCGCTTTGATCAAGCGCGAGAGGTCGCTCGGCGTGCGGCTCAGTCACTGTCGCCCTCCTCGCTCCTGATCGCGCGTGGGAGGCTGCCCTACTGGTACGCCCGCTCGCTCGAGCGTCGCGGCGATCAGGTCGCCGCCGGCGTCGCGTATGCCGGTGTCATTCAGCGCTACCCCCTCACCTGGTACAGCGTCCTCGCGATGTCGCGCCTCGAAGCGCTCGATCCCGGCGCCGCCGCCGCCGTCCGCACGGCCGCTCGCGCCCCGGGCAGCCCGAACTCGCTCAGTGAACGACTGCGCAGCTCCCTAGCCATTTCAGATGTGGCTCTCGGGATCGAGCTTCTTCGCCTCGACTTCGGACAAGTCGGCCGGCACGTCTTCGAGAGCGCCACGACTGCGGCGGTGCCCAACGCTGCTGACCGCGATTGGCTCCGTGCTTGGGTCTACGATCAGCTCGGTGACCACGTCACTGCCTACCGAATCGCTCGTTGGGGCCGCCACGAAGACCACACGGCGGAGTTCCCGTGGCCCGGGCAGGACGAGACCTGGCGTATCGCCAATCCGCGGCCAGCGGCGTTCATGCCCGCCGTTGCGAAGGCGGCGGCCGACCATGGGCTAGAGGAGGCGACCATCTGGGCCGTGATGCAGACTGAGTCTGGCTTCAGGCCCGAGGTGCATTCGAGCGCCAGAGCGGTCGGGCTCATGCAACTCATCCTGCCCACCGGGAAGTCGATGGCGAAGCGGGAAGGCTTCACCGCCCCCGTGTCGCTCACGACGCTACAGGATCCCGATCTCAACATCCGCCTCGGCACGCGCTACCTCCGTCGACTGCAGGACCGACTCGGAGCCCATCTGCCCCTGATCGCGGCGGGCTATAACGCCGGCCCTGGTCGTCCCTTGAAGTGGCTCGAGCTGCGAGGCGAGCAAGACCTCGACGAGTTCGTCGAGAACATCCCGTATAAAGAGACCCGTAAGTACGTGAAATCCGTCATGACGGCGTACGTGCGCTACCGGTACCTTTACACCGGCGCAGAACCTCCGACGCTCCCCATCGCGTTACCGCAGATGTCACAGGGAACCACCCCTGCAGCGAGCGAACTGGCTCTCGAAGGTCGGGCTTCGGAACGCCCTCCGGCGAGCACCGAGCCCGATGGAGAGACTGACCCGGAATAGCCTCCGGTACGATGAGGTTGCACCTCACGGGCGGCACCTCCAGAGTAGGGGGCGAGGCCGCGACATTGGGTCACTAAAGCCGCAGTGCCCACGCCCCAGCTTCAGGAGCACATGAACCCGACCCCAAACATTGACCAGCACGCTCAGAAGGATGTCGCTGCCGGAGATGCCGCGGCCATTGAGGCTGCGATCGCTCGATTGAACCACCGGGTGCGGTCACAACGGGCCGTGACCTGGCTCCTTCGAAGCGCCGTCGTGGGTGGACTGACGCTCGCCATCGCCGCCGTTCTGCATGCGACTTGGCTCATCGACCCGGGCCTCTGGCCCACTTTGCTCATCGCGGCTGGAGGCCTGTGCGGGCTGGCCGTACTCCTCGCAGCCGCCTGGCCCATCGACCCACTCGACTCGGCGCGCCGACTCGACGCGGCCAGCGAGCTCCACGACCGGCTCGGCACCGCATATTCTCTGTTGAAAGATGCTCGCCAGCGCACGGACTTCGAGCTCGCTCAGATCCGCGACGCTGTGGCGCGAACCCGCGATGCACGTCCAGAACGCGCTGCGCCGTGGCGCTTCCCTCGCGAAGCCCTCACTGTCTTCGTCGTCATCGGCGGCGCCTGGGGCCTTACGTGGCTACGGCTCCCAGCACCCGTTCAACAGTCCAATGCGCTACGACCTCTGTTCCTCGGCGAAGGTCCTGCCGGGTTACAGAACGAGCTCGTCCCTACGACTCTGCCCGTCGACCCTGTCGTCGAGACGCAGTTGCCGCCGGAGAAGCAGGAGGAGGTCGCCGCCGCCATCGAAGAGGCGAAGGAGCGCATCGAGGCCCTGAAAGAGAACGTCGCCGGCGACTCTGAAGCCATCGAAGTCGTCTCTCAGCTCGAGTCACTCCTGAAAGACCTCGAGCTCGAACGCGTGAGCGATCAGGAGGCGAGCAAGAAGTTAGCGGAGCTCGACGACCAGCTCGAGAAGATGGACGCCAGTCCAGAACAGCAGCTTTCCAACGACGCGACCGCCGAGGCGCTCGAAGAGGTTGGGCAGAAGCTTGAGGAGGTCCTCGAGAAGACCAAGCTCGACGACGAGAAGATGAAGCAGGCTCTCGAGGAGGTCGCCAAAGACCTGCAAGAGAAGAAGTACGAGATCGCCGAAGAGAAGCTGAAGGAGCTGATGGAGATGTTCCAGAAGCTCGACAAAAAGGACCAGGAGCGGCTCGCCAAGATGTTCGAGAACTTGGCCAAGCAGTTCCAGAGCCCACTTCAGAGCCAGCTCGACAAGATGAAGAAGGAGCGCGACCGGCTGGCGAAGAAGAACGAGGAGAACGGCGGTGGCAGCAAGAAGGAGAAGGACCGTCTGAACAAGATGGACCGCAACATCGACCAGCTCTCACGGAAGCAGGACCAAGACCCATCCGCGCAGAAGAAGCGCAACCTCGACGACCTCTCGCGCGACATGAAAAAGCTCGCCGATCAGCTCCGCCGGCAGAAAGACGAGGAGCAGCAGAAGCAGGCTGGCCAAGACGGCCCGGAGCCGGAGAAGAAGCGTCCGGACCAGTCTTCCCCGGAGGAGCTCGCGAAGAAGCTCAAGCAGATGAAGAAGCAGATGGCCCGCCAGCGCATGCAGCAGAAGGCCAAGATGGGCGCCGCCGACATGAAGGAGCTCATGAAGAAGCGCCGCAGCGGCGAAGGCGAGGGCGAAGAGGAAGGTAAGCGAGAGCTCGAGCGGCTCGCCCGCGGCGAGAAGGGCGGAAAGCCCAAACAGCCGGGGCGTGAAGGCAGCGAGTGGCAACGCAGTAAGGACAAGCTCGAGCAGGAGTGGAAGTCCATGTCCCCGAGCGGAGACGCAGGGGCGAGCAAAACGGCGATGACCAACGGCCCCGAGACGGATCTGCAGGCCAAGCTCGAAGATGACTTCGTCGCGGGCCAGAAGGGGAAGGGAGAGTCCTTCCGGCAGGTTCTCAAGGGGGCGGCGTCACGCGGCACAGGCGTGGGCGGTTACGGCGAGGTCCACATCGACTACTCGATGCGGGCCTCGCGCCAGATGCGTGACGAAGAGGTCCCGCCGGGTTATCAGGAGTACGTCGAAGAGTATTTCCGCCTCATCCGTGAACGCTGACGGCGCCACGCCCTGTCGCAGTCGTTCGCCCCCCGTAAGCGCCTCGATGCCACGGCCCCGAGCTGATGGTGTAGAGTGCTCCCCCTCAAAGCAGGATCAGGAATCAGACCATGGCAGCGATCGAAGAACGGGTAGCGCGCTTCAAGACGGACCTCGACCGGCTAAAGAGTGAAGTCGGCAAGGTCATCGTCGGACAGCCCGAGGTCGTCGAGAGCGTCATCATCGGCCTCGTCGTGGGTGGCCACATCCTGCTCGAAGGCGTCCCGGGCCTCGGCAAGACCTCGCTGGTCCGGGCCCTCGCGAGCGCCGTGAAGCTGCGCTTCTCCCGCATCCAGTTCACGCCGGACCTCATGCCTGCGGACGTCATCGGGACGACTATGATCGTGAACGACGACCGCGGTGGGAAGCGCTTCGAGTTTCAGAAGGGCCCGATCTTCGCCAACATTCTTCTCGCCGACGAGATCAACCGCGCGACGCCGAAGACGCAGTCCGCCATGCTCGAAGCCATGCAGGAGCGATCGGTCACGGTCGGCAAAGAGACCCACTCGCTCGAGCGGCCCTTCTTCGTGCTCGCGACGCAGAACCCGCTCGAGATGGAAGGCACGTACCCACTGCCCGAAGCCCAGCTCGACCGCTTCTTGTTCAAGCTCATCGTAGGCTACCCGTCCAGCGAGGCGCTGCACGCCATTCTGGATCGCACTACGAACCGCTCGGAGCCCGAGATCTCGCCCGTGATGACAGGGGATGACATCGAGACCATGCGGCAATTGGCGCTCGAGGTGCCTATCGCCCACCACGTGCAAGACTACGCGGTACGCTTGACCGAAGCCACGCACCCGACTCACCCCGCGGCCCCTGCCGTGACCAAGAAGTACGTACGCTTCGGCGCCTCGCCCCGTGGGGCTCAGTCGCTGGTGCTCGCCGCCAAGGTACGCGCCATCATGGACGGCCGATTCAACGTCTCCATCGCCGATCTCAAGTCGGTCGCGCTTCCGGCGCTGCGGCACCGCACCATCTTGAACTTCGAAGGCGAGGCGGATGGCGTCACGAACGATCACGTGCTCTCGCAGATCCTGTCGTCCGTGAAGGAAGGCAAGTAAGACTTGTCAGTCCCTTTCGACGAGGCTTTCCTCCGCCGGCTCGAGTACCTGCACATGGTCTCGCGCAAGGTCTATTCGGGGAAGCAACGTGCCGAGCGCCGTTCCAAGAAGGTCGGCAGCGGGCTCGAGTTCGCCGACCATCGCGACTACAGCCCCGGCGATGACTTTCGTTACCTCGATTGGCAAGTCTTCGCGCGCATGGAGCGCATGCTGATCCGGCTGCATGAAGAAGAGGAGGATCTGCAGATCTACATCCTCCTCGATTGCTCTCGGTCCATGTCGCTCTCGCTCGGGGACATCTCCAAGTTCGATCACGCGGCCAAGATCGCCGCCGCGCTGGCCTACGTTGGGCTCGCCAACCTCGACCGCGTCGCGATCGTGCCCTTCGGCGAGAAGCTCGAACAGCGCATGCCGCCTACACGCGGCAAAAATCAGATCTTCAAGGTCTTTCGCTTCCTCGAAGCCATCACGCCGGGTGGGCCGACGCGCCTCAACGCGTCGTTGAAGCAGTTCGTCCACCAGAACAAGCGGCGTGGCATGGCCGTCATCCTCTCGGACTTCTACGACCCAGAAGGCTACGACGACGCGCTCAGCTACCTGCGCTATAACGGCTATGAGCCCTTCGCCATCCATCTCGTCGATGAGCTCGAGATGACGCCGTCGCTTCGCGGTGACCTGTCGGTCGTCGACTGCGAGACCGGTGAGGTCAAAGAGGTCACGGTCACGCCCCGCATGCTCGCCCGGTACAAAGAGGTGCATCAGGAGTTCTGCCGGAACCTCGAAGCGTGCTGCAAACAGCGGCAGGCGAGCTACTTCCGTACCGCCATTCAAGTGCCTTGGGACGAGATCGTCCTTCGCATCTTCCGTGCGGGGGGCTTCCTCAAGTGAACTTTTTGGCGATGAGCCCGGCCATGTGGCTGACGCTCTTCGGCGGCTTCGGCGGTGTCATCACACTGCTGTACCTGCTGAGGCTGCGGCGCCGTCGGCTCGAAGTCCCCTTCGGTCCACTCTGGCAGAAGGTGCTGGCTGAGAAGCAGTCGAGCTCCTTTTTCCGATCGCTCAAGAACATCGTGAGTCTCCTCCTCCAGCTCATGGTCCTCGCGCTCGTCCTGTCGGCCATCGCCGACCCCCGCTGGACCGGCGACCTGACCGTCACTGACGCCACGACGTCGGAGTCCGACGAGCGCGTCGTGCTCCCTCATCACACCTTCCTCATCGTCGATGCGTCCGCGTCGATGCAGGTTGGAACGCGCATGGCCGACGCGAAAGTGGTCGCCCGCCAGGTCATCGACTCACTCGCGCCCGGTGACTCCGTCGTCCTTGCTCGGGTCGACCATGACGTCGCCGTCCTCACGGACTGGAGCTCCGACCGGGACGCGCTTGTTGCTGCGCTCGAGTCCATCACGCCGCGTGACTCGGCGACTCGGTTCACGTCGGCGCTCGAGCTCGCCGCTAGCGCGCTATCCGGCCTTGCGCACGCCGAGACCGTCCTCATCACGGACCGAGAGGCCCAGACGCCTCCCGCAGCGCTCGCCGCTGCCGCCCGCCTTCGAGTGGTCCCGGTCGGGGCTGAGGTCCCCGCCAACACGAGCGTCGCAGCGTTCGCCGTCCGGTCCCACCTCGGCTACCGCCTCGAATACGCCGTTCAGTACACGCTTCGGAACAAAGGGCCTGGACGCGCCGTCACCGTCCATCTCTACACCGACCGGTCAGGCAAGGCCCAGTCGCGTGCCGACTTCCAGAAGTTGCCGCCACAACTGACCTTTCAGCACACGCTCCCCGCCGACGCGGAGCAGACCTTCGAGCATGCCGGCCTCTCGCTCGATGGCAACAGGGCGGCGCTCGTCGCCGATGCGACCGGCGACCTCTTCCCCGTCGATGACGCCGCCTTCGCGGTGGTCCCGACGCGAAAGCAAGTTCGGGTTCAGTTGGTCGGCCCCGAGAACTTGTTCCTGATGGCCGCCCTCGCGACACGTAAGAACGTCGATGTCAGCCGCGTCGACCTCGCTGACTTCAAGACCACCGAGGGCAGCGATCTCACGGTCTTCACGGGCGCGGCCCCCGCCGAGCTTCAGCGCGGTAACCTCGCCTTCGTCAACGTCCGCACCGGCGCGTTGCCCTTCGACCTCGGAGAGGCCGTCGTCGAACCCGCGCCTCTCTTCGTCCCTCCCGCCGCCGCCGCGCACCCCGCGATGACCCACGTAAAGTTCGTTGACCTCGACGCGCGCGACTTCCGGCCTCTGGTCCGCAAGAAGGGCCAGGAGGTGCTCGCTCGCACCAAGAAGGGGCAATCGGCCATCCTCGCAGGCGCGACATCCGAGCGGCGCTTCGTCGCGGTTGGCTTCGATCCCATCGAGTCCGAGTGGGTCGGTCACTACAGCTTCTCCATCTTCTTCGTGAACGCCGTGAACTGGTTCTTCCGCGAAGAGGCCGCGTTCCTTCGGTCGCAGGGGCTCGACGCCGCGTGGCGCGTGAGCTTGCCGTGGGCCGCCGGCCAGAGCGTGGACGTGGTAAAGCCCGACGGCAAGGTCGTTCGGGCGCTCGTCGACGGCGCTGGGGGGCTCGCCTACACTGGCGACGCTATCGGCATCTACGCCGTCAAGGCGCCGGCCGGTACTCCACAGGCGCTCGCGGGCGACGTCTTGGTCCCGGCTGCGCTCTTCAGTGCCACTGAATCGGCGCTCACGCCCGGCCTAGTCGACTTCGTCCCCTATGAGCCCAGGGTCGCGATGGACGCTACCGTCCCAGAGCTCCGTCTCGCGGGGCTCGCCATCTGGCAGCTCCTCGCGCTCGCCGCAGCCGGCCTGCTGCTCCTCGAGTGGTTCACCTTTCACCGGCGGTGGACCGTATGAGCGGCGACGTTCGTTCGAGCGGGGAGCGACCCACGCCGCCCCGCGGCGCCTCCACGGCATTGGGCGCTGTGAAGCGCTTCTTTCGCCGCTACCGGGTCGCGCTCGGCTATCTCACGGTGGCCGCGATCTTCGGTCCCCTCCTCCTGTGGGGGCTCGACCTCGTCCCGCTGCTCGAAGAGCGCCTTGCGGACCATGGCTACGAGATGCGCTCTCCCGAGTGGCTTGTACTCATCGCCGGGGTCCCCCTCTTTTGGTTCATTCGTCTCCACACTCTGACGGACCTGCCGCTCCTCCAGCAGTGGCTCTCGACGCTGGTTCGCTGCGTGATGGTCGTCGCGCTCGCCGTCGCCATGACCGAGATCACGCACACGCGCTCTGAATCTCGGAAGGTGGCTACGGTCTTTGTGGTCGATGTCAGCGCGTCGGTCCCGGAGCCGATCCTGGCCGACGCCCAGGCCGCTCTTCAGGCGGCGTGGGACGCCCGCGGTGACGGCACCGTTCGGCTCGTGACCTTCGCGACTGACGCGAGCGCGGTACCGCTCGTCCCCGATTCCAAAGGGACTCTGCCTGCGCTTCAACGCGCCGACGGCGATGCCGGGCTCACGTCGAACCTGCAGGCCGGCATCCGTATCGGTTTCGGGCTCTTCCCCCCGGGACACCTGCGCCGCATGGTGGTTGTGACCGACGGCAACGAGACCTGGGGTGACGCGCTCGCCGAGGTGGAGGCCGCCGCCCGACTCGGAGTCCGCGTCCACTACCGCGAGGTCTCTGGCCTGATCCTCCCCACTGAGCTCATGGTGCTCGGCTTCGAGGTCCCGGACGATATCGAGGCCAATATCCCCTTCCTCGTGAGCGCCTACGTTCGGGCGAGCCGGCCCATGATGGCCGAATGTACTCTCGCGGTGCAGGGGGAGGTCGTGAAGACTGAACGTCGCTTAGTCGGAACAAAGCTTCCGACCGAGGTCGGAACAAAGCTTCCGACCGAGGTCGGGTCTGAGCTCACCACCATCGACTTCCAGGACATTCGCGTGAAGGACGGCGGGGAGTATGCCTTCAAGGTGGACTGCAAGCCTGCCGCATCGATCGGCAGCGATGGCCAGCCGGGCGAGGCCGCTCCCACCGACCGCGTCAGCACCAATAACAGCTTCGAGACGTCGCGTAAGGTGCCCAAGAAGAAGAAGTTCCTCTACGTCGAGGGCGAGACCCTCTACTCAAAGAACTTCAAGGACGCGATGTCGGACGACTTCGAGGTCGAGCTGCGGGGGCCGAAGGGGCTGCCAGGCTCGCTGGAGGGTCTTCAGGAGTTCCAAGGCATCCTCATCAGCGACGTCCCGCTCGAGGGTGCGTACTACAAGCAAAACATCACGACAGGTCAGCAGAAGCTGCTCCACGACTACGTGAAGGGCGGCGGGCTCCTCATCTTCACCGGCGGCGGCCAGAGCCTCGGGCCCGGTGGCTACAGCGGCAGCTACCTCGAAAAGCAGGTGCTCCCAGTCAAGCTCGACGTCGAGAACGAGCTCGACACGCCCCGCCTCGCCCTCGTCATCGCGATGGACCGCTCGGGGTCCATGAAAGGGCGCCTCATCGAGCTCGCCAAAAAGGCCGCCCGCGAGACCGTCGCCGCCCTCGACAAACGTGACACAGTCGGCATCGTGGCCTTCGACGCCGAGGCCCAAAAGCTCATCGGCCTCACGCCGGCCACGAGCAAGGCCCGCTTCGACCGGGTGCTGGCGACCATGACCGCCGATGGCGGGACCAACATCGGCCAGGGCCTCGCCGTCGCGTTCGAGATGCTCGAAGGGGTCGAAGCCCAGCTCAAGCACGTCATCCTTCTGACGGACGGTCAGTCCGACACCAAGGGCATTCTGGCCATGGTGCGGGACAACGCCGGACGGGGCGTGACCGTCTCCACCGTCGCCGTCGGCAAGGAGTCCGCGACATCGCTGCTCGCCCAAATCGCGGAGCAGGGCAACGGCCGCTACTACTACACCGAAGACGCCGAAGCCGTGCCTCGCCTCTTCCTCGACGAGACAAAGGAGATCGCCGGCGAGTCCGTCAAGCAAGAGCCCGTCAAGGCGTCGCTCGTCTCCAAGTTCGCGAGCCTCAAGTTCTTGAAGGGCATCGACATCAGCCGCGCGCCCACCCTCGACGGGTATCTCCCGATGGAGGCGAAGCCGGCGACCGAGACCATCCTGAAGATCGCGGGGGGCAAAGATCCCCTCCTCGTGCGCTGGCAACGTGGCAAGGGCTGGGTTTACGTCTTCGCGTCGGACATCAAGAACAAGTGGGCACGGCGCTGGCTCGCGTGGCTGGACTTCGCTCCGTTCTGGCGTCAGCTCGTCAAGGACGCGATGCCCGAAGAAGAGAAGGAGACGGTCTTCCCGATTCAGCTCACGGCGCAACGGCGCGAGCTCCGTATTGGGGTCGACGCGGTGCTCCCTGATGGGACCTTCGCGCTCGGCGTCATCAGCAAAGCCAGCGTGCTCGGACCGAGCGGCGAGAAGCAGGAGGTGACGCTCACCTCGGTCGCACCGGGCCGATACGAAGCCGTCGTGCCCGCCACCGCCTTTGGGGTCTACAAGGTCGACGTCGTTCACGAAAAAGACGGCAAGAAGGTCGCGATCTCGTCCGGGCGCGGCGCGTATCCCTATCCCGAGGAGCACCTCGCGTTCGCGCCCGATCTCTCTCGCGTCGCTCAGATGTCCGACGCGACAGGCGGCATTAAGAACCCCACTCCAGCGACTCTCTTTGCGACCGGAGGCGAGTCCACGACGTTCTCGAGCCCTGCTTGGCACTTCCCGCTCTACCTCGTGCTCCTCGCTCTCGCGCTCGACGTGTTCCTGCGACGCGTGCGGCTATGGAAAGCCAAGACTCTGCAATGGGGCGCGTGATTCGCCTGGTTGTGGCGCTGATTCTTGCAACAAGCGCAGGTGCCGTGGCAGCTCCGCCCACGCCGGCCGAGCGTGAGGCGTTGTCCGCCAAGCTCGCAACGTTTCAGGCCACGGTGCCCATCGACGAGTACATGGATCTGCTGGCTTACTGAGCGCCACGGGGGCCCTCACACAGGCCGGCCGGTCAGGGGCTCACGTAAAGGCGCCAAGATCCCGATTGGGACCCTGTTCTCTGACTCACTTGCCCCGCCGCCGAGGGCCGCGAGTGCTCCGACGACGCCAAGGACCGCCCGTGGTTCATCGACCAACGCTTCAAGCGCCTGCCTGTTTCTACGACACGATGCGCATGAGGAGACTCGGCCACCGCATCTTCGCCGAACACCTCGGTGCGCTCATCGGGACGCGTTTCCTCGAGACGCCGGCGATGCGCGCCTCACCGCCCTGAAGCAAATGTCTTCGTGCGCCATGGCACACGGCTACACGCGCGCGACTATGTCGTGTTGTCAGGATGCCAACTTCGCAGTCGCACCAGCCGATAGCGATGCGGTAGTGTAGCTCATGCGCGAGTTTACCCGCTTCCTGGTCGCCATACTCTCACTCCACCTCACGAGCTGCGAGGATGCGCCGGTGGTCGCGATGCCGAGCTCGTGCAGCAGTGGAGCTGTGGCGCCCGTCGCGCGCCTCTCGAATGACGAGCTGTGCTACACGCTTCGTGATGTCGCGCTGACCATCCTCCCACCGGACCACCCTTTTCACCGAAAGCTTGTCGAGAGCGCGACGCCGCCCCCATGGCGCCCCGTAACAGGCAAAGTCGAGCGCGTCGAGAGTCCGGAAGAGCCCATGTTCGGCGACTGGACGATCTTGGAGGAGGTGTGGCTTCCGCCGGACCTGCCGCGTTCGATGATTGGCGAAGCTCGAGGCGGATACACGCGCCTCGACGATGACCTTTCTCTCGAACGCCTCGAAGGCGCGTTGCGCCTCGGCACGGCGCTGGCGGCCGAGCTCACCCGACCGGCGCTCTTCGCGAGCCTGGGCTGCGAAGCGACTTCGGCAGACTGTCGGCGTCAGATCATCGAACGCGCGGGACGATTGCTCTATCGACGTTCGCTCACCTCCGTCGAGCTCGGAGACTGGGAGGCCGGGGTTGCGGAGAGTCGAGGCCCCGAAGTCGACTTCGACGCTCAGTTGGCTGCGCAGGGCCTCTCCGACGTACTGGCGGCGATGATGGGCTCCGCACCCTTCTTGTTTCACCTCGAGCTCGCTGAGCCTGTACCCGCGATCAGTCCTGACGAGCGTCTCGGCCCGGACGACACCGCTGGCCGCGCCGCGCCGGACGGTGAAGGAGCCATTCCGGGCGGCGTCGTGTCCCCGCTGGCCCTGGCAGCCCGGCTCTCCGCCTATCTCTGGGCATCAGGTCCAGACGAAGAGCTCATCGCCGCGGCCGAAGATGGGTCCCTGGCGACCGAAGCCGGTTATGCCTATCAAGCGTCACGCATCTACGCGGACTCACGCGCCCGACGGTCACTATCGCGTTTCGCTCGGGAATGGCTTCGCCTCGACTCCGTACCCAAGACGTCGGCACACGCCAAGGACTTGGATTTTCTCGCCTTCTTCGGAGGCCAACCGGACGCGACGCTCGACGCGCAGATACATCAGGAGGTGGTCGACCTCGTCCTCTGGTTCTTCCGGGAACGGCCGGGCACAGCGACGGACCTTCTGATGTCCAACGTGAACCTCGTGCGCAGGCGGGATTTGGCCGCGCTCTACGGCGTAGAACCAAGCGCAGTCGACTGGCGAGGCCGCCTCGCGATGGGCAACCCGAATGAGTTGCCCGCGGACGAGCGAGCGGGACTCCTCACCCGCATCGCGCTCCTCAGCGCGGGAGCGCCGCAGACCCGTCCCATCCAGAAAGGACTACGTGTGCGCGAGGCGCTGCTTTGCGAGCCTGTCGCACCACCGCCGGACAACGTCTTTCTCAGCACGCGTCCCCACTTCGAAGGCGTCGGGACTCGGGAAGCCGTGACTCTCGAAACGGAGTATCCAGGCTCCCCCTGTGCCGGATGTCATTCGAGCCTCATCAACCCACTGGGGTTCGTCACTGAGGGCTATGACGGAATGGGGCGGGTTCGCACTACCGAACGTTTCTGGGACAGCAACGATGGCACCTTGGTCGCAGAGGTTCCCATCGACACACGGGTAGAGGTGAGTATCGGAGGCGAAGCGCCGGTGCCTGCCGCGACGCCAGGCGAGCTGGCGACGCACCTGCAGAAGTCGGGGCGATATGAGCGCTGCCTCGCTCGTGAAGTGGCTCGGTATGCGCTCCGGCGCGCCGACATCGCGCTCGACGATTGCCTCGTCACGGGGCTGTCGGATGCCATGCGGGGGGGCGCGACACTCGACCAGATCTGGCTCGGCATCGTCTTCACCCCGGAGTTCAAGCGGCCCCGAGTTGCACTGGATTCGGGCCGATGACGGGCGCTGATGGTCGCTTCTCGCGCCGCTCCTTGCTCCTCCGGGGTGCTGGCGCAGGACTTCTGCCGCTCGTGCTCGGGATGACGCCGGACCGAAGCGAACGGGGCATGACGAACCTCGTGGTGTTTCAATCCGGCCATGGCGGCGTGCCTCCTGAGTTCATGTATCCCGACCTGGCGATGCTCGACGGCGGCGAGTCCCTCGAGTACGCCGACCGGGTCGTGCGTCGCGGTGCGCTCGAGCGCACCGTCGTGGATACTCGGGCGTCCGTCTCGCCGGTGTTGACCGCCGCCGAGAACGCTCTGACAGATCGCCTCGTCAGTCGTTTGAACATACTCCGCGGCCTCGACGTATCCTTCCTTCTCTCGCACAATGTCGGCGGATGCCTCGGCAACTTCGCAGCCAACGACGGACTCAGCTCGGACGCCCTCAAAGAAAGAGGATTTCCGAATGACACCATCGACAATCGACTTGCCTGGAGTCCGAGCTTCTACAACGATCTCAAGGGTGTACGAGCGCGCTCGCTCGTGCTGGGAAGCCCCGGGATGTCCTGGGCCTTCTCACAACCCAAGACTCGAACGGGTGTACCTCAGCGCCGCCCATCGACGTACAGCACGCGTCGCGTCTTCGACATGCTCTTCGGCAGTGACACGGCCTCTGGGCTGCCGAACCGTTGGGCCGTCGACCGAGCGCGGGCTAGCTTCAACGAACTAATTGGAAAGGACGCTTGGGTCTCGAAGTCCGACCGGGAGCGATTTAGTGTACACCTCGACCAACTCGCGGAGATCGAACGGCGAGTCCGCACGGTCCCGGCGTGTAACCCAGACGCCCCGTCCGTCGACACGGGGATCGCCGCGAGCGCGGCTGGTTTTCGCCATTCGGCGGCGGAGATGCGCACCGTCTGGCAGGAATTGAACGCCCTGACGGCCGTGACGCTCGGTTGCGGAGCCTCGCGGATCATCACCTGCAACGCGCTAGCAGACCATATGCACGACTTTTCAGGCGAATGGCACACCGAGATCGCGCACGGCTGGACGGGCGATCCAGACAAAGTGCGCCTCAACTGGCAGGCGCAACAGCTCTTCTTCGAAGAGGTCGTACTCGACCTTGCGCTTCGACTCGACGCAGTCCCCGGACAACGCGGCGGGACCGTACTCGACGAGACTTTGATCGTTTGGGCTCAAGAGTGCGGACCCGTGACCCACATGAACGCGTCGGTCCCCGTCGTGACGCTCGGCGGGGCGGGGGGGCGAATGAAGACGGGTCAATACTGCGACTACAGGAGCAAAGTAAAGTTATCTAGCACCGACTTTTTAGTTGACGATAATTACTCAAAATTCGATGCTGGACTTTTGTATAACCAGCTACTGTACACGATTTTGGAGACGGAGGGTCTCTCTCGGGACGAATTGGTCTCGGCGTCTGAGCCGACCATTGGCCGCGTGCGCTACGCCACGGGCTTCGACGACCATTACCGAAGCGCCTACGCCATGGCCTCGGAGCGGCTGCCCTTTCTTTGAACTGCGCATCCATATCAGCTCATATTGAATCAAGAACAAAGGTTCGAAGCCCAGCGGTGACGTCGCGAGCGATGAGCCGCCGTTTGCAACGCACCTCGTACCATTCTCTGCTCGCTTTGCGTCGCCGGCTGAACAACGCCTTTTGCGCCGCCACGTGGAGCTCTCGCCATGAACGACGACATCCCCGACCTCACAGCCCAGGGCTTCGAGCGGAGCATCACGAAGTGCCAGCGGCAACGTATCATGGCCGGAGCCGTCGACTCTGGCCGTGGCATCGTCGCACTGCGGACCTTCGTCGGCGTGACCCAACGGGAGTTCGCGGCCGCCCTTGGGATCAGTGTTCGCACGTTGCAGGGCTGGGAGGAAGACCGTCGCCGCCCCGACGGACCGGCGCTCGCCCTCCTGCGGATCGCCGCCCGACACCCGAAGGCCATCCGGGAGGCGCTGGCGTCGGCGGCGTGAACAGCGAGGTTTGAGTACTGCGACTTAGGGACGCGGCCGACAAGGCAAAGTGGACACAGGCGATCGCGAAGGACTCGGACTTCGACCGTGTACGGACCGCGCCGGAGTTCGTCGAGGCGTTGAAGTAGCCGAAATCAGGTCGCCAATCTGACGCCGATGGCACCGGGCACTCCGACAGGAACCTCGGCCAACCTTCCGGACTGACACCGCGTGGAGATGGACCAACCGTAGGAGGGCCCGTCCCTACGCGATCTGGCCGCGTTCGACGCGCGCGACCTCCACGAGCAGGCGGGCTTCGACGCGCTCTACAAGTCGCCCAGTCGAAGCAAGAGGGCGGCCGCGTCGACAGTCGATGCGCTTGCGGGTGGGGGACGACCCAAGCGCCCCCGGCGTGCGCGGTGCACGCTCAATTTCCATTTTGTCCGACCCATTCACGGCTCGCAGTGACGACTCCGGCTTCAAACGTGGCGTCTTTGAGCGTTGGCGCGAGGCCCTGTCCAGCAGTCGCTCCGTCACCCGACTCGCATTCGCAATGGATCGGCATCGGTGTTAAGCTGCGGCAACATGAGCGAAACACCAACGACGACGCCGGCCCGGTCCTGGCTCCCCAAGGTCAACTCGACCGGCTACTACGTCTTTCTGGCGGCTATTGCGATCTTCATCCTCGGGCCGCTCGGGGGCGTGACGGCCGCCTACATGAACTTCTCGCTGGGCTTCTTCGTCGGCGGGCAAGTTCTGGCGGGCATCCTCGGCTCCTCTGTGACCCGATTCTATGGCGCCGAAGGCAAACACGGCGCCAACTACATGCAGACGATGGCGGCGTCGGTCGCGGGCATGAGCGGCATGGCGGTCATCGTCCAGGCGATGGTGTGGCTCGGCATGCCAGAGCCGCCCACGTGGCAGCTCGTCCTGTACTTCACGTGCATCGGCTTCTTCGGCGTCGGCGTCGGGATGCTCTACACGCCCATCCTGGTCGACAAGATGCAGCTCACCTTCCCGTCGGGCCTTGCCGTCGCAAACATCCTGCGTGCGCTCACGGATGCGAAGCTCCTGAAGCGCTCCATTGGCCAGCTCGGGGCAGGCGCGTCGATCGGCTTTTTCGCCGACATGGCAACCACACTCTTCGTAAAGCCGTTCGGGGCTATCGCGCTCGCGGGCAACATCACGACCATCGGCGCCGGAATGATCGTCGGGGCCAGAATCACCATCCCCGCCATTGTGGTCGGGCTCATCGGCGAGTCGATGGTCCCGTACCTCATCTCGATAGGGTGGCTGCAGGAAGGCGAGCCCTTCCGAAAGATCTTCTTCATCATCGCGCTCGGGACCATCCTTGGCGCCGCCATCGTCGACATGGGGCTCATCGCGGTGAAGTTCGTTCAGAGGCTCCGCGCGGGCGCGCCCACGACCCCGAGCGTCGCCGAGCCCGATTGGAAGCACGTCAGCCAGACCCGCCTCATCTTGTGGGTGGTGGTCTCCGGGGTGGCGCTCCTCTTCGTTGCAAGTCAGGTGCTGAACTTGCCACTCCTCTATGTAGCCGTCGCCATTGGGCTCGTCTTCGTGTTCGTCATGGTGAACGGCATCTCGCTCGGCATCTCGGACTCGAACCCTATCTCCTCCGCGTTCGTACTCACGGTCATGCTCCTCGCTGGAATTGGCCTTGGCGAACCGGCGGTCGCGTTCCTCTGTGCGTCGGTGGTCCTCATCGCGTGCAGCGTTGGTGGCGACATGCAGCAGGACCGGAGCACGGGCTGGCGGCTCGGCACCAACCGCGTCATTCAGTTTCGCTTCCAGGTCATCGGCATCGTGATGGGCGCCATCATGTGCGTCGTCTTCGCCAAGTTGTTCATGCAGGCGTTCCCGGTACTCAAAGTGAACCAGCACGTCGTCACTGACGACCCCGCTGCTCAGCAGTGGCAATCGGCCATGACGTACAAGTTCGTCGGCGCCATCCTCGGTCTCACCGACAAGAAGCCCTTTGTGATGACGGCTCTCCAGATCGGCGTCGTCATCGGCCTCGTAACAGAGGTGCTTCGTAAAGCCCTCCATGCGTGGCGGGCCTACCGCGAGTTTACGGAGCGGAGCAAGTCTGGGTATGTGACCGGCTTTTTGGTCGACACCATCTTTCTACCAACGCCCTATGCGTCCTCCTTCGGTGGCTTCGTAGACTTCGGTACGAGCGTTTGGTTTGGCCTTGGTGGGATCGTTTCGTCCTACTCGCAGACTCTCGAAGAAGGCGCGCGGGCGGGCAAGAAGGAACAGACCGATAGTGGCGAAGAGCTCCCCGATGACATGAGCACGAACTCGCTCGTCGGCGGCGGAATCATCGCAGGTGCATCGCTCTCCGCGCTCGCCTACGGCATATACAAGTTGGTCTCAACCTTCAGTTGAGTCTCACTCAATGCCGGCGATGCGTTCTTTCCACCACGACTCCTTCAGGTGCTCGAGGCGGCTTTTGGCGTGCTCGTACCCCGGGTCGACCGTCATGGCGCGCTGGTAGTACCGGACGGCGTTATCGAAGTCATTCTGTAGTCGGTGTACTTCGGCAATGTTCGTGAGCGTCATTGGGTGCAGCTCACGCTCGAGAGAGAGGTACAGCCACTCGAGCGCCGCAGCGTACTCGCGGAGTGAGGCGTAGACGCGGCCGAGTAGGAAATCGAAGTCATAGCGTTTTCGTTCGTCGAGTGCCCAGCCTCGTAGCAGGATGTCGCGCGCGAGCTCGTGATGGCCAGAGTGTACGCACGATTCACCGAGCAGATAGTGGAGTCGCGGGCTGAGCGGGTCGAGCGCTAACGCCTTCTCGAAGAGGCGTGTGCTGCGGTGGAATGCTTGGTTTCGGCTCGCGTCATTGGCTGCTTCCGTGAGGTCGAGGAGCTCGTGGCCTTCGTGCGCCTCGATGAAGTGCGCCGTAAAGGTGTCTCGCACTCGCGCGGGCAGCGGTTCGCCATGGGTCCATGCCGCCTGAAAGATCGAAGGGAGGTAGCCCCGGGTCCGGATGACCCCCGATGACGTCTCTGCTGCGAGCGTATCGAAGATCCCGAAGTTGATCACATGGTTGAGCGTGTTGCCATAGTGCTGAGGCGCCGGCAACTGCTCTCCCGCCAGCTCCTTCTCTTCCCCGCGGCCGAGGTCGGAGACTGCGAACAGGCCGCCGGGCACCATCTGCCCGCCGAGGGCTAGTACCGCGTCGACGAACGAGGTTGGGTACGCGACGGTCGCGGTGGGTGAGGGCGAGAGCAGTCTCTCGAGTATCCGTTCGTGATGGGCGGCAAAGCCGTCTTCGGCCCCCGACTTCCCGATGGGGCGGAGCTCGATGTTGGCGAGCAGGTCGGGCATGAGATCTTTCCGCGTTGGGTCGTCCAAGATCTCCCGCGCGACCCCCTCGCCGGTGACGCCGTCCTCGTGAGCCTCAACGGCGGTCTCGACCCAGGCCTCGAACCAACTGGCTCTCTTGTTCCGACCGCGCTTCGCACTGGCTTCCACGCTCGGCGCCGCTGAGCGACGTTGCACGATGCGGACGGGAGTAGTGCAGACCACGTAGTTCGCGATGACGGCGGCGAGGCGTTGGCCTGTGCCGAGCACGGGCGCCCCGTCGAGGTCGATGAGCTGGTTCGGCGTGCGGACGTCGAAGAGGGCAGGGACCACTCGGCCGGCGCTCACGAGCGGTTCGAGGTCCGGTGAGCCCGCGGCCTCCGCGAGCGAGCGCGCGCTCATGTCCGAAAATACGTAGCGAAGACGACGCGAGAAGCGCGCCACATCCTCGGCCTTCTCTTCCGGGCGCCGACCGGAGTAGGTCGGCAGCGAATCCAGCGTGTGAAAGACGTTGCGGACGAAGCGTCCGAGGCCGCCGCCGACCTCGAGGACGGTGTAAGGCTCGTCTGGTGCGAGCCGAGCTTCGACCGACAGAAAGTGCGCGAGGAGCAACCGGACGTGCTGGCGCGCTGTCCCCACATTGGTCGTGATCTCGTGTGGGATCTCGTTCTCCGTCCACGCGCGGATGCCGCGAGCCGCGTAGTACGCGTCGTGGAGTTGATAACGAAAGCTCTGGTCATAGCGATGGAAGGGTTCGATAGGGACGTTCACCGCCCTACTATCCCATAGCCCTCGCTCGCTGTCTCTCAACCGCGCTTGGGGCTTTCTGGAGACGGCGGTCAATAACGAGCGTCGCTGTCCGGCCCAAAGGCTCGCGCAAAGGCCGCCAAGGCGGCAAGTGAAGCCATCGCCGGTCCGACTTTCTGGCGGCGCGCCGTTCGCCGTAGCTACACTGACCTGCTGGTGCAGTCCGTCGCTGCGTCACGCAGCCGACCTCACGGCGGCGGATCCAGCTTGCGACCGCCCCACAGGAGCACGCCATGAGCCGAATGACCCGGTTTGTCTCCATCTGTCTCGTGTCGCTCTCCGCCGTGGTGGTCGGCAGCCCGGCTCGCGCGCTCGATATCGCGGCCGCTCCGGGCCCGAAGGCTCCCGTGGCCGCGCCCGTGAAGCGGAAGAAGCCCTTCATGTTCATCATGGGTGACTCGAACATCTGGGGTCACCTCGGCCGTCAAATGCAGCCCAGCTTCGAGAAGCTGGGATACCGGGTCTACCGTCGTGGGAAGCCCTACAGCGGCCTCGCACGGCCCGACTTCTTCGATTGGATCGACAAGAGCCCCTTCCTAATCCGGTCGCTCGCCCCCGAAGTCGTGGTCATCATGCTTGGCGGTAATGACGCTCAGGTCCTGTCTCCATTACGAGGCAGCGACGCCGCCTCGATCCCATGGGAAGACGAGGCGGCCTGGGTGGCGGAGTACGAGCGGCGCGTCGAGCGGCTGATCGGGGTCCTCGCGAGCGGCGGCGCGACGGTCTACTTCCTGTCTCCGACGAACCGAAAGCCGATCTACGCTCGCCAAGCGATGCACCGCATCATCGCAGCCCAGCGACGCGCCGTCGAACGCACGGGCCTCGCCGTCTACGTCGACACCTACGTTCTGACGTCACACCCTGACGGGGAGTACATCGCCGCCGGCGAGCAGAACGGCCGTTCCATCCCCTACCGCTACCTCGATGGAATCCACTTGACGCCCCAGGGCTCAATCGCGCTTCGGGAGCGCCTGCTGCCCATCATCACGACGTGCCAGCCACCGCTTCTATCGATACTCGTCGAGGTGGAGGACGTCGAACGGAGCCAAGTCGATGCAGCGACGGATCACGCGCCTTGAGCTGCAGTGACCCATCCTTGATCGACCCTGCCGGTGCACGTCCGCCTGTGCCCGAGGCTCCTTTGGGGAGCCCCAGCACGAGCGATCACGCCCCCGTCGCTTCCCCATTCGAGAACTCGAAGGTGAAGTAGCCCTCTGCGTCGATGCCGACGACGAGCTGCTTCGGGAGCGCGCCGTCGGCCATCTGCGTGAGGATCTTCTGGGAGATCCGCGGCAGGAGGGCCTGGTTCATGAGCTGGTCGATGTTGCGGGCGCCTGTCTCGGCTTCCGTGCAGAGGCTGGCGATGCCGCGGATGACGTGGTCACTGAGGACCAGCTCCATCTTGTGGCTCTTCATCAGGCGGCGGCCGAGGCTCTTCAGCTTGAGGCGGACGATGTCGGCCATGACCGAGGCCCCGATCGGGTAATACGGGACGATGGTCATACGGGCGAGGAGCGCGGGCTTGAAGTGCGCGGAGAGTACAGGTCGAATCTGCGCGACGAGGTCTTCCACATCCGGGAGCTCGGGACCCGAACAGGCCTTCATGATGATGTCGGACGCGAGGTTCGACGTCAGGAAGATGACCGTGTCCTTGAAGTCGACGACACGGCCTTCGCCATCGGCGAGCATGCCCTTGTCGAACACTTGGTAGAAGAGGTTCAGCACTTCGGGGTGCGACTTCTCGACCTCGTCGAGCAGCACGACCGAGTAGGGGCGCTGCCGCACTGCTTCGGTCAGGACGCCGCCCTCACCGTAGCCGACGTAGCCGGGCGGGGAGCCAACGAGCTTCGAGACCGTGTGCTTTTCCTGGAATTCGCTCATGTTGATGATGGTCATGAAGCGTTCGCCGCCGAAGAGCAGGTCCGCGACGCCGAGCGCCGTCTCGGTCTTGCCGACGCCGGATGGCCCGACGAAGAGGAAGACGCCGATCGGCACTTCTTCTCGCTTGAGCCCAGCTTTGGCGGCACGGACGGCCTCCGCGACCATTACCAAGGCGTGATCCTGGCCCTTGATGCGGGTCTGGAGCTCGTTCTCGAGCGTCAGAAGCGACTGCGCTTCGTCCCGCACCATCTTGCCCAGCGGGATGCCGGTCCAGTCGGCGATGACGCGCGCGATGACCTCGGGCGTCACCTCGACGTTGACCATCGGGTCTTTGCCCTGGACGAGTCGTAGGCGCGCGAGGCTCTGAATGAGCGTCTCGCGGGCGGCTTCCATCTCGAGGTCACGGCCCGAGACCTCTCGCACCGAGAGCGCCGCGATCTGCGAGAGGTAGTCCGTACGGCGCCTCTCATAGTCATCAGGCGAGTATTCGTCTTTGAAGTCCTCGAGTGACTGCAGCTTTCGGTTGAGCGCGGCGATGCGGGGATCGAGCGGCTCGTCCTTCGGCGGCGGTGGCGGGTTCTTCGCGTCGTCTTCGCGCTTCTTCTTGAGCTCCGTGAGCGCCTTCCTGGCCGTGAGGACCTCGTCAGCGGCGCCGCGCTCGCGCTCCCACTCCACATGCAGCTCGGCCGCCCGGACTTTGGCCTCTTCGATCTCGGCTTCGAGCTCGGCGATCCGCTCTTCGACGGGCATAGCGCAGTTCTCGGCGTCGCGCCGAACGGCGGTGAGCTCGCGGTCGAGGGTCTCGACCTTCCGTTCTTCGTCCTCGAGCTCCGCCGGCTTGGCCGTCAGCGCCACTCGGACGCGGGCGGCGGCCGTGTCGATGAGGTCCACGCCCTTGTCCGGATGCTGCCGACCCGTGATGTAGCGTGAACCGAGCTCGGCGGCGGCGACCAATGCGTCGTCGCGGATGATGACGTTGTGGGCGCTCTCGTACCGGTCACGGAGGCCGCGAAGCATGATCGTCGCCTCTTTGTTGCCCGGCTCTTCGACCTTGATGATTTGGAAGCGACGAGAGAGAGCAGCGTCCTTCTCGAAGTACTTCTTGTACTCCGACCAAGTCGTGGCCGCGATCGTCCTGAGCTCGCCGCGAGCGAGCGCCGGCTTCAGCAGGTTCGCGGCGTCGGACCCGCCCTGCGACCCGCCCGCGCCAATCATGGTGTGCGCTTCGTCGATGAAGAGGATGATCGGCGTCTCCGAGTTCTTGACCTCTTCGATGACGTCCTTGAGGCGGTTCTCGAACTCGCCCTTCACGCCTGCGCCGGCCTGCAGCAGCCCGAGGTCGAGCCCGACCAGCGCGACGTCCCTGAGCACATCGGGGACGTCACCCGCCACGATTCGAACGGCGAGTCCTTCGACGAGGGCCGTCTTACCCACACCGGAGTCGCCGACGATGATCGGGTTGTTCTTCCGGCGCCTCGCCAGGATGTCGACGAGCTGTCGGATCTCCCGATCCCGCCCGAAGACCGGATCGATGCGGCCATTGCGAGCCAGTTCGGTGAAGTTGGTCGCGTACTTCGACAGCGCACCCCCTTCGACGATCGGCGAGTCGCCAGGACCGCTCTCGCGACCACGACCGCCGCGCGCCTTGGCTTCCATCGAGCCGCCCAGCAAGTCGTGGAATTCGCGGATGATCGTGTCGATTTTGGCCCCGTGGAAGAGGTCGAGGTGTGGCCCCTTGCCGTACTTCTCGGGGTTCTCGAGGAGGGCCACGAAGATAGAGCCGCTTCGAACCTCTTTGAGGTCGAGGTGAAGGCCACCGATCAAGAACGCGCGCTCGAAGAGGCGGCAAAGCTTCGGATCGAAGACCGGGGGCTCGTCGTCCGCCCCGCCGGCGCCGAAGGTCTCGAGGACCCGTTGAGCTCCCTTCTTCATTCGCGCGGCGTCGACATCGAGCCGGCGCAGCAGGATGCAAAAGTCGCTCATCGGCTCGTCGAGCACGCCGAGGAGGAAGTGCTCCATACGGATCTCGATTTGTTTCCGCTGCTTACAGTGGCTCGCCGCAACTTCGAGCCAGCGCTGGCACGGCCCGTTGAGGAGGCCGATGAGGCCTTGAAGGTACTCCGTGGACATCGTCTCTCCTTGTCGTACTCGCGTTCCCGGGACTGTTCTCGGACGGGACTGATCTCGGACGGGGGAGGCTACACCGAACCGCCCTCGCGGTCACGATCACCGCCCAGCGCAATTTCGGGGCGCTACGGAACGCGAATGCGGGCGAGTCCACCGTCGCCCAGAGCCGGCTCGACCGACCCGCCGTGTGGCCAGGAGCCCCGATGTGCGCAGTAACCTTTTCCGACGAGACCACCGGCGATTGGGAAAGAGGGAAGGAGTTGTGTAGACTCCCGCGCGAGCCCTCGACCCTCGAGCCATCAGGGAACAGAATCGATGCGAAACACCCGACCGAGCACCCTTCCAGGCCACGCTTTTGCGCCGTCAACCACTGCCTGGGCCGTCCTAGCGATGGCTTGCACGGTAGGTCTGGCTGCACCCGCATCCGCGGCCACCATCAACGTCGACACGACCACCGATGAGCTGAGCAACAACGGGACGTGCTCGCTTCGGGAGGCGATTCTGACCGCCGGTGAGGTCGCGACGTACGATGAGTGTGGCACCGGAACGGCGGGCGAAGACACCATCGTGCTGGCCGCCGGGACGTATACGATCACGTTGACGGGCGCGGGCGAAGACCTCGGCGCCACCGGCGACTTCGACATCACGACGGCGGTGGTCCTAGAGGGACCCTCTGGCGTGCTCACGACCATCGTAGGACCCGCTAACGACCGGGTCTTCCACGTTCTCACCGGCGGCACGTTGACGTTGAACCGCTTGGCCGTGGACGGCGGGAACATCACGACCCAAACCGCCCTCGGTGCCGGCGTGCTCGTGGACAGTGGGACCACGTTCACCGCGAACGACTGTCGGTTCTACGACTCAGACGCTGGAAACAACGTGGGTTGCAATAGTGACTCTGACAAAACCGGAAAGGGGGGGGCCATCGCCTCGTCCGGCACGACCGTCATCCGGCGTTGCGCCTTCGACAACAACAAGAGCCAGCGCGGCGGCGCCATCGCCGCGGGAGCAGGTACGGTCGCCATCTTCAATAGCACCATCACGACCTCCAACGGCAATGCGGGTAATTCAGGGTGCCTGTCCGATGAAGGTGCCGTCTTTGCCGAGGGGACAGCCAACATCCAGCTCGACAATGTGACCCTGAAGGGAAACATCCTGGACACCGCCGGAGGCAGCGGCATCAGCGTCATCGGGAACACCGCCACCGTCTCATACCGGAACTCCATCATCGCGGACACTTGTGCCATCACGAGTAGCGGTAACCTGGTGAGTGATGGGTCCAATCAAGTCCCTGAGGCGGCCACCATCTGCCCAAGTAGCTCTACGGGTGACATCACCACTGCGGTTGCAGTGGGCGCCTACGTGAACAACGGCGGTCTGACCTCCACCATGCTCCCTGATGCGGCATCGCCGGTGATCAACACGGGGAGCTGCGCTGACTCAACGCTCGTAGCCAACACGGTCACCGAGGACCAGACGGCCTTCACCCGGGTCTCGCCGTGTGACATCGGCGCTTTCGAGACCCGTTGTTCCACCGACGCGTCGTGCGCGGACTCGGACACCTGCACGACGGACACGTGCAATCGGGCCGTCGGTTGCTCGAACGTGACCCCCGCGTCACGCTGCACATCGAACGGGACGTGCGCCAGCAGCGTATGTACCTGCAACGCCGGCAGGCTCGGGTCACGCTGCGAGCACACGGTGTCCGTCAGTGCAGCGGCGACGGTCTCCGCAGGCGTCACGTGGACCGTGACGCCCAGCGTCACCAACGCCGGTTCGGTCACGAGCACGAGCCCCATCGTGAAGTTGACCGTCCCCAGCGGAACCACCTTTGCGTCCGGCACCGGCTGCACTGCAGCGTTGGATGTGGTCACGTGCACGCTGTCGAATATCAACGCCGGTGCGACCACGAGCGTGGCAGTCGGCTTCCTCGTGGACTCCACGACGGCTGCCGGCACCGCCTTCTCCACCACCATTGACACCACGTCCTTCGGTGAAGCGACGGGGGGAATCTCGACGTCGGCCAGCGCATCGGTCGTCCGGACCGCGGACTTGGTCTTGACGGCGACCGCGCCCGCCAACGTCAACGCTGGAGCGAACCTCACCTACACCGTCGGCGTGACCAACAACGGCCCCTCCCGCGCTGACAGCGTCGAAGTCGCCGTACCGGTGCCCTCTGGGACGGCGTATGTCTCGTCCTCGATCGCGTGCGTCGGTGGTAGCACCCTGACGTGCAGCGTCGGCACCCTGAACCTGGGTGGGGCGACGTCCTTCACCGTGGTCTTCTCGGTCCCGAGCAACACCGCCGCAAGCACCGTGCTGGCCTCGACGCTCGTCGCGTCGAGCACCTCTACGGAGACGGTCCCGTCTGACAATACGAAGTCAGCGTCGACCACGGTTCTGCGCTCGAGCGATCTGGTCCTCACCGCGTCTGGGCCGGCGAACGCGACAGCGGGTTCGACGTTCACGTACAGCGCGTCCGTGACCAACAGCGGACCCTCGAACGCCTCGGCGGTCGCTGTCTCCGTACCTGTCCCGTCTGGAACTACGTTCGCGAGCGCGTCCATCACGTGCACCGGGACGAACCCGCTCTCCTGCCCGCTCGGCGCCTTCGAGAGCGGTGGCAGCGGTAGCTTCACCATCAGCTTCAACTTGCCTGGCACCGCGACTGCAGGCACGAACTTGACGTCGACCCTCGTTGCGAGCAGCGCCTCGACCGATCCCGCGTCTGGCAATAACTCCGTCCCCATTACGACGCCGGTCGTCCGTTCGAGCGATCTGAGCTCGGCCGCATCCACGGCACCCTCGTCGGTCGCCGCAGGCGCGAGCTGGCTGGTCGCATTAGTCGTCCAGAACATCGGGCCCGCCGACGCTACCGGTGCCTACATCGAGACCACCATCCCATCTGGGCTCTCCTACGATGACCCGTCGTCCACGGACGCGTGCACGACGACCGGCGCTACGAGCGGCAGTGTCCGTTGTCCGGTGACGGGGACCTTGGCGGTCAACGGATCCGGCAGCTTTACCGTGGCGTTCTTGGTACCGAGCACGTTGGCAGTGGCCTCCTCGATCAGCACCACGACCACCGTGGCTAGCGGCTCATCCGATCCGACGAGCGGTAACAACAGCGTCACGCTCGGTGGCTCCGTCACTCACACGTCCGATCTCGTCTTGACCGTGACACCCCCAACGACCGTCAATGCGGGCGCGACCATGACCTACACCGTCAGCGTGACCAACAACGGTGGCCCCTCGGGCGCAGATGGGGTCGAGGTCTCGGTGCCCGTTCCGGCGGGGACCACCTTCGCCTCGTCGTCCATCACCTGCACCGGTGGCAGCACCCGCTCGTGTGCCGTAGGTACTGTCGCCGTTGGCGCGACGTCGACCTTCACCATCGCGTTCACGGTTCCGTCTGCCACATCAACGGCGGTGGCGCTGGTCTCGACTCTCGTCGCCTCGTCCACCTCGATCGAGTCCGTCCCGGCAGACAACACCAAGTCGGCGTCCACCACCGTGACCCGCGACAGCAACCTCGCCATCACCGGCTCGGCGCCGACCAACGTGACCGCGGGTGGTAGCCTCACCTACACCATCTCGGTCGCCAACAGCGGCCCGTCGGATGCGTCCAATGTCGTCGTCTCGGTGCCGGTGCCCACCGGTGCCACCTACGCGAGCGCCACCGTCATCTGCACGGGCACGACGACGTTGACCTGCACCCTCGGGACGGTTGACAACGGTGGCAGCGCCGGCTTCTCGATCACGCTCAACGTCGGCAGCTCCGTGGCTGCCGCAGCGACAGTGGCTTCGTCCGTCGTCGCGAGCAGCGCCTCGACCGACTCGGTCGCTGGCAACAACACCGTCGCGCTCTCCAGCACGGCAGTTCGAAGCAGTGACCTGAGCTCGCTCAACTCGACCGCCCCCGCTGCGGCGACGGCCGGGGCCAATTGGCTCGTCACTCTGCAGGTGCAAAACCTCGGGATCTCCGACGCCGCGAGCGCCTACGT
Source organism: Pseudomonadota bacterium (assembly GCA_947498315.1). Lineage (GTDB taxonomy): Bacteria > Myxococcota_A > UBA9042 > SXOO01. Next base: position 28,037 of record CANMLD010000023.1, read on the forward strand.
CGAGGCGGCCATCCCGTCGGGCTTGACCTACGTCGACGGGGCGTCGACCACTATCTGCACGGACGCTGCCAACAACGGGAAGGTGAAGTGCAATGTCACGGACGCACTCGTCGTCAATGGGTCCGCCACGTTCACGGTCGCGTTCCTCGCGCCTGCGTCCCTCGCGTCGGGGGCCGAGATCACGACCACCACTGGCGTAGCGAGCGCGTCCACAGACGGCGCGTCCAGCAACAACAGCCTCGTGTTGAGCAGCACCGTGGCTCGTTCGAGCGACCTGAACGTGACCGGTTCGACCGGCCCCTCGACCGTCGTCGCCGGTAATGCCATTACTTACGTGATCGTCGCTGAGAACTTGGGGCCGTCCAACGCGACCAATGTCGACATCGACGTCACCTACCCGTCGGGCTCGAGCTTCGACGCGGCCCTGTCCGATCCGGCCTGCGGCGACCTCGTAACGAAGGTTCAGTGCTCGTTCTCAGGGCTCAACTCTGGCGCGAGCAGGTCGTTCAATGTGGTCTTCAGCAGCGCGCCGTCCTCGGTCGCTGGGGTGGCTTTGACCAGCACGGTCTCGGTCTCGTCGTCGTCACCCGATTCGGTTTCGAACAACGACAACAAGCTCATTTCGACGGACGCCACTCGCTCGACCGACCTCGCGGGAAATACGGCCTCCGGCCCGACCACCGTGGCGGCCGGGTCGAACTGGATCCTCACGTTGCCCCTGTCGAACCTCGGGCCGTCTCATGCCGCCAATGCCTACGTCGAGACGACCATCCCCTCTGGGGCCTCCTTCGTCGCCGGAGCGTCCTCCGGAACCTGCTCGACGGTGTCGTCGAAGATCCGCTGCACGTCAGGTACGCTGAGCGCGGGTGGTTCCGCGACGAAGGCCGTGGCTTTCGCCATACCCTCGTCGACGCTCTCGGGCGACTCTCTGTCCGCCGTCGTCACAACCGGCTCTGACTCACCCGATGCCGTGTCGACGAACAACGGCGTGACGGTCACCGGCACGGTCACGCGCTTTGACTTGAACCTCAACGGCATGGCGGCGAGCCCCACTACAGCGACCCCAGCGGGCACCGTCGCCTATACCATCAACTACACGAACGAGGGGACGGCGGGCGTGACGGGGGTCACCATCACGGAGACCGTGCCGTCGAACACACGCTTCGACGTCGCGACCAGCTCGCCGACCGTCTGGAGCTGCGCTGACCAGAGCGCCGCCGGCACCACCTGCACCACCACGGTCGGCACCGTCAACGCGGGCGGCTCCAGCAGCGTTCGGTTTGGTGTGCGCGTCGTCAACCCTGTACCGGCCGGTACCTCGACCATCGCCAACACTGCGACCATTAGCAGCGTCGGTGGGATCGGCGTCGATGCCGATGCGGTCGATGACACGCGCTCGCTGTCCATCAACGTCACGGCGGCGCCGTTCATGACCGCCACGCTCGTGGATTCTCATCAGAGCGACGTCGACAGCGACGGGCTCGTCGAGCCCGGAGACACCATCCGGTACGAGCTCGCCGTCGCGAATACCGGTAACACCGACGCGTCGGCAGTAGTCTTCGCGGGCTCGATCCCGGCCAATACGACCTACGTCGCGAGCTCGCTGAAAGTGAACGGAAGCGCGGTCGGCGGTACCGTCTCTTCCGTAGCCATCGGGTCGGTTGGCGGCGCGGCCTCGGCAACGGTCACCTTCGACGTCACCGTGAACTCGCCGATCCCCGCGGGAGTCGGAAGTGTTTCCGCAACCGGCGTTGTGTCTGGAGGCAACTTCACCCAGTTCTCGACGGATGATCCGTCCACGGTAGGGGCCTCGGACGCGACCGTGACGCCAGTCGATGCGGCTCCGAACCTGGCCGTAACCAAGACGACCTCGTCGACCAATCTGAGCCCGGCAGGGACGGCGACCTTCAACCTGGGCACCTCCAATGCGGGCAATCAGGCGGCAACCGGCGTCGTGCTCACGGAGACGGTCCCACCCGGAGCAACTTACGACAGCGCGACCAGCGCGCCGTCGGTCTGGTCCTGCGCCAATGCCAGCCCTGCAGGCACGTCATGTACGCTCAGCGTTGGCGCGCTTTCCGTCGGCGCCGGTCCTAGCCACAAGTTCGTGGTCAGAGTCTTGACCCCTCTGACCTCGCCTCTGACCGCCATCGCCAACACGGTCACCATGGCGGATGATCTCGCCAACGGCGCTGATCCCGTCCCTGCGAACAACACGGCGTCGGCGAGTGCGTCCCTCGCGGCACTCCCTGACGCGTTCGTCTCGGTGACGAGTACGACGTCCGAGGCGGCTACCGGCGCGACGGTCAGCTACGTCGTCTCCTACGGGAACAAGGGGACCGCCAACATCGCGAGTCAGACGGTGACCTTGACCGTACCACCCAAGACCACCTTCCTGCCGGACCAGAGCTCCACCCTCTGGAACTGCTCAGGTGCTGGGGTCGGAGGCACGACGTGTAGTTTCTTAGGCGCGCAGGCGGCTGATAGTGCTGCCACGGTGCCGTTCGTCGTGAAGGTCGATGACACCCTCACGGCGACCGATGCGTCAATCACCCTTGCCCTCTCGACGACGATCGCGGGTTCTCCGGCTCAGCTCGACGCGACCAATGATTCGACGACGCTCGTCATCCCCGTTCGTCAGGCTCCGGACCTGCAAGTGACTGCAACCGCAGGCGCCGCGACGGTCGTAGCGGGTCAAACCGTCGTCTACACAGCGTCCTGGAAGAACATAGGGACTCGCACGTCGTCTGGAGTGGTGCTCTCGGCCACCGTCCCGGCTAGCACGACGTACGTCGTGGGTGGCGACACCCCGGCGTGGACCTGCCCCAATGGCGGAGCTGCCGGGTCGGTCTGCACCCTCTCTCTCGGTGACCTCCCAACCGTGACGGCGAGCCCGTTGACCGGGCAGGGCAACCGTACCTTCACCATCGTCGTCGCAGCGTCGGTCCCCGAGGCTTTCAGCGGCATCACCGCGACGCTGTCCATCACGGACGCGGGTGTGAACCCGTCGGAGCTGAACACCACGAACAATCAGGCCGTCGTGACGACGCCGGCCAAGGCGGCGCCGGACCTCGCACTATCGGCGGTCGCGAGCGGCGGTTCGGTCACCGTCGGCACACTCCAAGTCTACACCTTCACCTACCGGAACATCGGGGCGGCGCTCTCCAAGGGCGTCAAGTTGACAGTGAACGTCCCGAACAACAGCACCTCGAACGCCGCAGCGGTGTCACCGACCGCATGGAACTGTCCCGACAGCAGCGCAGCGGGGACGGCCTGCATCTTCGACGTTGGAGACCTCGCCGCTGGCGCGACCGGGACGGTCGACTTCGCGGTGACTGTGGACTCGACCTTTCCGCGTACCGTCTCGAACGTCGTGATGACGGCCGACCTGCAGGACGATCCGCTGGACGTCACCCATGTCCCGGAAATTGTGACCTCGAACAATGGCGCGTCCATCACCACGCCGGTCGACAAGCTGCCCGACCTCAAGGTCACCATGACGGCGGCCGTGCAGGGTGGTGGTGTCGTTCAAACGGGTAGCATCATCACGTACACGCTCAACTACTCGAACGTCGGTAATCAGACCGCTTTCGGTGGTGTGCTCACGCAGACCATCCCCCTTTATACGACGTTCACGCCGGATGGAGCGACCTCGTTCGTGTGCCCGCAAGGGTCCACCGGCGGCAAGAACTGCACTCTGTCCTTGCTGAACCTTCCGCCCTTCGCTTCGGGCTCAACCACGTTCCGCGTGATGGTGGATGCCGCGCTCCCAGCGGAAGCCACTTCGATCGTCAGCAGCGCGTCCATCGCAGGCAGCGGAAACGACCTCAACTTCACCGACAACACCGTGTCGGTGACGTCCTCGATCGGTTCGGCGCCAGACCCGGCCTTCATCACGCTCTCACACAACGCGCCCGGCGCGGTGGTGAAGCCGTCCGACCCGATCATCTACACGATGACCTACAACAACCTCGGCAGCGCCATCGCGACCACCGTGCACCTCGTCGTCACCGTGCCCCCGGAGACGTCGTTCCGGTCTACCGGCTCCACCGCAGGTTGGAGCTGTAGCCCCGCCGCCGGTCAAGCGGGCTCGGTCTGCCGACTCAGCGTCGGTCCCATCACCTCGAACAAGTCGCCAACGCCGACGGCCACATTCGCGCTCCTCGTTGACGCCGAAGTCGCCGCGAACGTCACACAGATCCCGCTCACGGCCACCATTGAGATCACCGGCACGGGCGAACTATCGGAAGCGAACAACAGTCAGTCGGCCACGGTAAACGTGACGGCGCTTCCAGACCTCATCATCTCCGACATCGATGATGGCAACGTCACGGTGGGTCTCGGAGACACGTTCACATACTCCATTACCTACGAGAACGTAGGCCGCCTCAACGCCAGTGGCGTCACTCTGCGTGAGACTGTCCCCGTCGGCACCAGCTTCCTTGCCGCCTCGAGCACGCAGGGTTGGAACTGCACTCCTGTCGCGGGTCTCGCGGGCGCTGTTTGCACGTACACTGTGGGTGCGCTCGCCATCAATACGCCGTCGTCCGTGCTCTTCTCAGTCAAAGTGAACAACACGCTGACGAAGAACGAAGCGAGTCTGACCAACACGGCGCAGATCCTCGTCGGCGGCGCGCAAGCGGAGCTATCCACCGTAAACAATACGATCACCGAGCTCACCCCGGTAGAGCCCGGGCCAGAGATCGTCGTCACCAAGACTGCGGATTCGACCGTTGTCACCACCAACCAGACGGTGAAGTACACGCTCACCATCGAGAACCGCGGCACGGCGGACGCGACTGGCGTCGTCATCACGGAGCGCGTTCCGGCCAATACCACCTTCGTTCAAGGCGTCGACGTCAACCAGAACACGTCGGCTCCTATCGTCTGGGGCTGCGCGACCGTCGCGGGCGGGACCCCATGCCCGCTGACCATCGGCTCGCTCCCAAAGAATGGCCCTCCGCTGAAGCTGACCTACACCGTAAAGGTCAACTCCAGCCTCAATCAGGTTGCCAAGATCACCAATCAGGTGAGCATCGCTGACGACAACGCGAGTGGCGACGAGCTCGATACCACCAACGACTCCTTCATTCAGGAAGTTCAGGTGGGTGGCGCGCCTGACCTCTCGGTGACCGCAGTTGCATCCCCGGGTAACGTCATTGCCGGAGCGCTCGTCAGCCTCGACTTCAGCTACCGCAATCTCGGCTCTGAGCCCGCCAACTCGGTCACGTTGGCTGTCACGCTCCCGCCGAAGGTCGCGAGGAACCCGCTCGTTGGCGACACGAACTGGATCTGCGTAGTCCAAGCTGGTGGCGGCTTCACCTGCACCCTCGCGCTCGGCTCCACCGGGGCGGGCGTCGGTCCCGTCACCAAACGCCTCGGCCTCCAGCTCGCTTCCGTGCTCACTGCCGCGGACCTCGAGTTCGTGCTGCCTTCGACCATCACCATCAACGATCCCGGCATCATCGACTTGAATCCGCCGGACAACGCCGCATCGACGACCCTAACGGTCCTCGCGGGTCCGCTGATGACCCTTCAGAAGACGACCACGACGGTCCAGGCCAAGGTCAACGAGCCCATCATCTACACGCTCGCGTGGCAGAACCTCGGTCGTAACGATGCAACCGGCGTCGTCCTCACGGAGACCATCCCCGACACCACGACCTTCAACGCCAGCGCGAGCGATGCGAATTGGCTCTGTGAAGGCGTCACGCCTGGCAAGAAGTGCGTCCTTCAGATCGGAGACATGGCCGTCTTCATCGACGGAGACCCCATCCCAACGGCGCTCTTCGCCGTCACGGTGGACTCGGTCATCCCGCCGAGTGTCACCGACATCATCAACGTGGCAGCGCTCTCTCAAGACGGGACCAACGGGACGGACCTCGCGCTCGGCGCCGCGGGCGAGAAGACCGTCGCGACGCTGGCCCGAGGGCCCGACCTGGTGCTGGGGGCCACGTCGAGCAAGAATCCTGCCCTGGTGGGTGACACAGTGCGCTACACGCTCAACCTGTCGAATAACGGCACGGCTGACGCGAACGCCATC
>CANMLD010000024.1 GCA_947498315.1 Pseudomonadota bacterium
CGCACCCTGCCGTCGATGGACGTGGACATCCCGGCGTTTCAGCTCGACTCCCACGAAGTCACCAATCTTCAATACCAACACTGTGTTGCGCACGGAGCGTGCGGCGAGCCGATGAACAAGTCGATCGCCTCTCTGGTGGACCCCCCGATTCGTGGCTACTACGACGAAGAGTCGTCTGAGTTCGCGGAGTTCCCAGTCGTGAACGTCACGTGGGAGCAGGCCAAGACCTATTGCGCGTTCGCTGGCAAGCGCCTCCCGACCGAGGTCGAGTGGGAGGTGGCCGCGCGCTTCGAGTCGCAGTCGACGGGGGGCCAGAACGGCAACTTCCCGTGGGGCGATGACCCGGACGATTGTCGAAACAGCGAAGGGCTCGTCTCTCTGAGAGGCTGTAACGCCACCTTCGCGACGCCCCAGCCCGTGGTAGGAAAGATGACCCTCGACGAGGTACGCATCGACGCCTCCTCAACCTTGTCGGGCATGGCTGGCAACGTCTCAGAGTGGACCGCGGACGTTCATGAGCCCGAGTTCGGTTGTGCGAAGAGCATGGAGGCGTTCAAGAAGGTGGACGGTACCAGCCCCTGCATTGCTGCTTACGATCGGTGCGCGAAGGAGTTAGGCACCAATGAATTCGCGAGTTGCGCGAACAACCACGAGCTCTGCGAGGACTGCCGCACCGAGGCCGATGCGTCGGCCCCGGTGAGCTCGGCGTGTTACGGCCAGTGCCTCGACCGTACCAACCCGCTGTGGATCTGCGGGGCACACGAGACCACGGTTAAAGACCCGGCCTCCAACGCCGTCGATGACCCGAAGACGAAGGATGTCAACGAAGGCAATCTGCGCTCCATCCGGGGCGGCAACTTCGGCTCAACCGATCTCTGCGAAGCCCGCATCTCGGATCGCGCCTTCCGTGACCTACGCAAACTCGACAAGGGCAAGCACCAGGAGTACATCGGTTTCCGTTGTGCCAAGGACCTGTGAGCGACGGCCCCCGCTGAGCCGCCAGCCCATCCCCGCTGAGGAGAGTTGACATGCAAGTTCTGTCCTACGCCGCCCAGGCCGCCACGATGCGCGGCTGGCCCGCCCGAAACGAGCCCAATGGCGAGATGAAGATCGAGGTCCCGACCGAAGCCGGTCGTACCCAGGTCGTCACCATCACGATGGCGCGCGACGGCGACGGTGACGCGGCTGCGTTCATCTGGTCCATGGCCGGCGACATGCGCGTCGCGGCGGATCCCCTCGCGCTGCTCCGCTACAACATGCAGCTCACGTACGGCAAGGTCGCCATCAAGGACCAAAGCGTCGTCGTCATTCACGGACTCCACGACGCGAGCGCGTCGCTCCAGGAGATCGGCAAGGCCATCTTCTGGATTGCCCGTGCCGCTGACGGCCTCGAGAAGGGCACTTACGGTTACTCCGACACCCTCTGATCCCCACCGGCCCCCAGCCGACTTACATTCGCCCCACAGGAGCACCCATGAATCGCCGCCTACACCGTCTCGTCCTCTCCGCGCTCGCCCTCGCGTTCGTCTTCCTCGCCGGCTGTGGCAAGGCCACCCGTGAGACCACTGAGTCCCGCTATAAGTCGGCGCGCGACAAGCTGGTGGCTGCGGCGACCAAGAACCCCATGATGAAGCCGGCCATCGACCAGCAGGTCCAGAAGTTCGAGCTCGAGTTCGCCGAAGCCAAGGGCAAGCAGGGCGACGAAGAGGCCATCAAGGCGATGGGCGAAGTCGCTAGCCGCGTGGAGCAGTTCGAGCAGGAAGTGACCAAGGCCCCGGCCGCCCCCGCAGGCGCTCCGGCGGCTGGTGTTCCTGCCGCTCCCGGAGGGATGCCCGGCGCGATGCCGGCGGCTCCGGGCGGCAAGCTCGGCGGCCCCGCTCCGATGGGCGGCGCCCCGATGGGCGCTCCTGTCGCCCCAATGGCCCCGCCTGTCGCCCCAATGGCCCCGCCTGTCGCCCCAGGCGGCAAGCTCGGTGGAGGCGCTCCGGGCGTCCCTCCGGCGGCGCCCCAGGGTGGCAGCGGCTTCGGCGGGCAGTGATCCCGTTCACGATCGGTTAGTGGTCCTCTGCATTACCGGCGTCCGGCATTGCTGAGAACGACTGCGACCGGGTCGCCTCCGCCTTCGTGCCGCCGGGCTTCGAGTTCGCTCCTCCCGCCACCTGACGTTCAGCCCGAACGCCGCACACACCCGACATAGCGCCGAGCGCCACCGAGCTCGAAGTGGTGCGACTCGAGGTCCTGAAAGCCCGCTGGGGCCTCGGTCCAAGGCGCCTCGGCCGCCATGATCGCGACAATGCCGCCCTGCGCCAAGGTGGGCGTCGCGGCCGAGAGGAGCTCATCGGGGGCGAGCGTTGCGCGGCTCACGACCAGCTGAAAGCGACCGTTCAGCGCTGGGTCGGGCAGGCGACCTTCTCGCCAACGCGCGTTCTTCAGCCCGGCCTCGGCGATGACGCGGTCCAGGAAGATGCCACGCTTCTGTCGCGGCTCGAGGAGCGTGAAGGTCCAGTCGGAGCGGGCGATCGCGAGCGGGATGCCCGGAAAGCCGGCGCCGGAGCCGACGTCGAGGACCGGCCCACGTACTAGCCCGAGCGTCGTGAGTCGAAGGAGCGCCAACGAGTCCACGATGTGGCGCACCAGGGCCTCCTGCGGCTCCTTGACGCTCGTCAGGTTCATCTTCTCGGACCACTTCTCCAGGAGCCTGAGATGGACCTCGATGGCGGCGAGCCAGCCGCGTTCGGGTGAGATCCCTACGGCGTCGCAGGCCCTGGTCAGCGCCCCATAGTCGAGTGTCACGGCGTCTCGGCGGCGGGTGGGGCAACGGGGGCCGCGGGGACCGGCGGAGCCTCTGGCGCGGCCGGCTGCTCAGGGGCCTCTTCGCCTTCACCCGGCGCCGCGGCGCCGGCGGCTTGGGCATCAATGGCCACGAGCGCGGCGTCGAAGGTCTTCACCAGGTCCGGGTCACCCTTGGCTTCGAGGGCGGTGCGAAGGCGCGTGACCTCCTCGGCCTTGCCGGCCACGCGGTAGATTTGACCAAGCGTGATCGCGGCTTCGACTTTCTCGGGGCGGGCGGCGAACTCGGCTTCGAGCAGGCCGGCGGCGCCTTCGAACTGCCCGGTCTGGAGTAGGCTCTCTGCGATCTTCATGCGGCCGTCGGGATCGTGCTTCAGGAGGCGGTCGAGCACTCCCTTGGCCTTGTCGGGTGCACCATCGAGGACATAGCCCATGTAGAGCATGACGTAGAGCGTGTCGGCCTTCTCGTTCTGGGTGATCGCCTGCTCGAGGAGCGTGTTCGCGGCGGGCATGTTGCCGCCTTGGAACTCGAGCTGCGCCAGTAGGGCATAACCATCGGGAACTCTGGGAAAACGCGTCTTCAGGTCCTGTCCGACGCCCTTGGCTTCTTCGACGCGGCCCGCCTGCAACAGGATGGACGCGTAGCTCGAGAGCAGGTCCGAGTCGTGCGGGGCGCGCTTGATGGCCGTCGCGAAGGTTTGGATCGTCTTCTCGACGTCACCTCGGTCTGCCTGCAGCTGCGCCAGCCGAACGAGGGGTTCGGCGTCGAACTCATCGGCCGCCGCCGCCTTCTCGAGGTGGAGCTCCGCCGTGGCGCTGTCGCCCTTCGCCGTCGCGATGTCGGCCATCATCATGTGCAGCGACGATGCGCCGTTACCGCTCGCGAGCGCCTCTTGGACCAGCTTCTCGGCCTCGTCTGGCTTGCCGAGCACCCGCAGGCGCTGCGCTTTGAGCTCCACTAGCCCAGGAGCGTTCGGGCCGATGGCTTCGAGGGTTGTTGCGATCGCGGTCAGCTCGCTGTCGAGCGCCGGGTGCTCGGTGGAGTCGGCCGAACGCCGGCGCTCGAGCGCTAGATTGCCGAGCGCGGCGAGCGCGCGGGCGTGCTTCGGGTCGAGCGTGGACGCGCGCTTCAGGGCCTTGAAGCCGCTGAACTGCTCTTCGCTCTGCAGGTAAGCGACCGCGAGCTGATACTGACCATCCGCGTCTTCGCTAGCCGCGACGGCCTGCTCCATGTCCTCGAGTCCGCCGTCGGTGTCGCCCTGAATGAGACGCAACTGACCTCGAAGAAAGGCGAACGCGTGGTCCTTCGTGGCCGCTTGACCGCCCGTCGCCGCGTCTGCGGCCTTCTCTGCGTCCTTGGCTCGCGCCATCGCGTCGTCGAGACGGCGCTGCTCTGCGAAGTAGAGGGCTTGCAGGCCGAGGAAGAGCGCGCTCTCGAGCTCCTTATTGACTGCCGCGCCGGTCGCGCCCGAGAGGGCCTTTCCGCCTTCCGGCGCTTCGCGGCACGGCAGTGCCACGCCGCTCTCGGAGCCGATCGTGAGCTCGAGGCCGAGGTCTCGGCGACGCAGGTTCGTTCGGCCCGCTTGACGCTCGAAGACGAGGACAGCCTTGCTCGGAACGTTTGCGGCGTCGAAGAGGGCCTTGGCAAGCGCTCCACACTCGATCCCGGTTAGCTCGAGAGTCGCTTTGGGGTCTTGGATGAGCTTCTCGGCTGCTGCCGCGGGCGCCAGCGGCTCACGGCCGATCGGGCGGTCCGCGGCGAGTCGCTTCACGCGGGTACGGAGCCCGTCGAGTAGCGCCGTGGCTCGCGCCCCAATCTCGGCCTCACCCGCACCGAGGGCCGCGGCTAGCTTGCCGAGGCTTTCAGGGGTCCCCGACGGAGGTAGGTTCGACGTGGCGGCCGCAGGCGTCGGCGTCGGGCTGTTCGGGCCGGGAGCGGAAGGCGCAGGGGCGGCTGCGGCCGCCGACGTCGCGGGTGCGGGTTCATTGTTGTTGCAGCCAGGACCGGCGACCGTGAGGAACAGGGCCGTCAAGGACAGTGTGGTGGTGGAGAGGAGGGAGGCGGAAGCCAGACGGGAGGTGAAACGAGTGGACATCGGACTCTAGCTCCGGGGGAGGGCAGGGATCAGGCGAGGCGCACGATGCCGGTCTGATTGGCGACGAACAACACGAAGAGAACGAGCTGACGAGACTCGGGAGTTCGCCCATGATCACGCATGAGGGCGGGAACCGACGTCGGACGGCCAGAGATTGCGGTGAAGATGCGGTGCTCGCGTGGGGTGAGCTTCATCTGGATGGGGTCAAATGGCAGATCGGCTGCAAGTCGAACCGACCGATCCGTGTTTGCGGTGAGGAACTGATCGAGGAACGCGGGCTGCAGATAGCGCCGTGCGCCTTCGACGACGGCGGCGATGGGTTCGAACGCCGGCGCGATGCCTTCACCCAGTGCGTCACTTCCGCCGAAGTACTCGTAGCGGCCGTCAACGATGGCGAAGATCGACACGAAGCGTTCGAAGAGCTGTCCCTCGAGAGCACCCGAGAGCCGCACGGCGTCGATGTAGCCCATCTTGACGAGCGTGGCACCGAGCGGGAGGCCGTCGGTATTCGACTGATCGAGCGCTGTTTGGAGCTGATTGGCCGTCAGGAGGTGTTTGGTTACGAGCATAGGGCCGAGCAGCTCGGGCTTCTGGTTCGAGACGACCCTCACCGGCTTGCCGCGGCGGAAGAAGATCTCCTTCAGCACGGCCGTGGAGCGGATGCGAATTCGGACCGAGCGCTTGCGGGCGATGATGTCGGCTATGGCTCGGAATGACGAACGTGGGCCGAAGTCGCCGATCTCGAGTGGGGCCTCCGACGGGGCTGACGCCTCCTCGGGCATGAGGGCCCGGACGCCAGTGATCTCGGAGAGGGGCTGCCATGGTTCGCCGTCGACGCTGGTCAGCTCCGTTGGCAGGACGGCTTGCGCCCGGATCAGGCGGATGAGGCTCTTGGCGTCGACCGGCCCAAACGTGCCGCCCTGCCCAGTCTTGAAGGTGAACTGAGACCCTTCGAGGCCACGCAGGTTGCTGTTGTTCCTCGCGATCGCCTTCTTCGATTTGCGCCCCTCGTCGACGACAGTGTTCGGCTGAATGCTGACGCAATGGGGGCCCACCACCGTCCGGTCGGCTAAAAGCGCTGAGTCCTGTGTCGATGCGCGATCGCGACCGAAGAGGTCTTCGAGGTAGCGCGAGAAGGCGTGAGGCGTGACGCGGAGCCGCTCTTCGAAGAGGTAGTGGCTGATGGCCTCTTCGATCTCGTACGCGGTTTGAAACCGAGAGTCGACGTTACGCATCAGCGAACGCCGGATGATCTCCTTCACACCCTCCGGGATGGTCGGATAACGAGCCAAACGGGCGTCGACATCAGCGTCGCGAACGTTCGTGAGCGTCTCGATCTCGGTGCGGCCGAGAAAGAGGCGCTTCAGCGTGAAGATCTCGTAGAGGATGATGCCGATCGAGAAGAGGTCGCTGCGGCTGTCGACCTGCTTCGCGGTGACCTGCTCTGGGCTCATGTAACCAAGCTTGCCCTTCAAACGGTCGTCGTCGGCGGTAGGCGTATCGGAAGCGCTCACCTTCGCAACGCCGAAGTCGGTGAGCTTCACCTCGCCTTCCCAGGTCACCAGGATGTTCGACGGCGATACGTCGAGGTGAACCATGTTCAGCGGGTTGCCGTAGATGTCGGTCGCTGAGTGCGCGTAGCCGAGGCCCTTGCAGACCTCCGTCAGGATGTGAAGGCACAGCGCGGGTGGAATCGGCTTCTTCGCCTTGGCGGCCGAGGTCAGGATCTTCAGCAGATCCGGGCCATTGACGTACTCCATAGCGATGAAGTACTCGCCATCCTGCTCACCCAACTCGTAGATTTGAACGATGTTGGCGTGGTGAAGGATCGAGGTGACCTTCGCCTCCTGCACGAACATCGTGATGAATTGCCGGTTTTTGGCGAATTTCGGTAGGATCTTCTTCAGGACGAGGACCTTCTCGAAGCCGTCGACGCCGCTCAGGTTGGCTTTCCAGATCTCGGCCATGCCGCCCGACCCGATCTTCTCGAGCAGGGTGTATTTGCCGAATCGGGTGCCCACCCGCCGCTACTCCTGCTGCTTCTCGAGCGCGCGGATGAGCTCCAAATCCGCCTTGCACGCATCGAGGTCTTCCGCGTTCGCTCTCTCGGCTTCGCTCGTCAGCGACTCACACGACGCCGTGATGGCCCTGATCTTGTCGCAAGGATCGACGGGCGCATTCGTGGGCTCGTCGATCGGTGGTGTTGCTGGGGCCGCCTTGCAGGCGTCGAGGTCGTTGCCGGCGCGCTCGCAGACGGCCTCAGAAAACTTCACGCAATCATTGTTGCACGAGGTGAGCGGTAGCATCGCGAGAGGCATGCAGAGGGTGGCGACCGCCAAACGAACGACTGACCGTGCCTGTAGGGTCACGCCCTCAGCTCCGCTTCGCGATGGGGAGGGTGACCGTCGAGTCACCATCGGCCGCCAAGTGGCTGCCGACCTGGGTACCTTCCGGATGGAGGCTCACGATGAGCGCTGTGATGTTGTCGACCCCACCGCGGTTGTTCGCTTCGGCCACGAGCGCCGCGCAAGCGCTTCGGGCGCTTTCGGCGCTCACAATCAGCTGGCAGATGTCGTCGTCGCTGAGCAAGTCCGTCAGCCCATCCGAGCAGAGGAGGAAGTGATCGCCAACTCGGCTCTCCTTGTAGAACGTGTCGACCTTGACGCGTTCCCCAAGCCCGAGCGCGCGCACGATGACGTTCTTGTAAGGGAAGCGAGGCAGATCCTCTTTTCGGAGGATCTTCATCTTCACGTACTCGTTTGCGAGTGAGTGGTCTTCGGTGAGCTGGGTGATGCGGCCGCCACGAACTCGGTAGACTCGGCTGTCACCGACATAGCCGACGTAGACTCGGGCACCTACGAACAGCGTTGCTACGACCGTCGTGCCCATGTCCTTGAACTGCGGGAAGCGCTTGGCCGTAGAGAAGATGTTCAGGTTGGCCGCTTCGACCGCCCTCCCCAGCCGGAACTCGTCGAAGCTGCGACGGCTCTGTCCAGCCGTGCGTCGGCGGCGATACGAGTCGAAGGCCTTGTCGAGTCGGTCATCGGTGGCCGCCGTTTCGAAGAACCCGCGAATGGCCTCGACCGCTAAGCGGCTGGCAATCTCACCACTATTGTGGCCTCCCATGCCGTCGGCGACGACGTAGAGACCGAACTCGTCCATGATGAGGTCGCTGTCCTCGTTCTTCTCTCGTACACGGCCGACGTCAGATAGGACGGCGCTTTCGAGAGCGAAAGGGAAAACGGGGCGAGCGGTGCTGGACAAGGGCGGAGTTTCCACGGGTATCTCGCACCATAATCGTGCCTGAAAGGACCCGTCAATGCCGAAGTCCCTGAGAGGGTCAGACAAAACTCCGATTGGCGTCCGCCGGGAATTTTCGGTGGTGTCCCCACGCGGGGGCGGCTGCCCCGCCCCGTGCCAGCCAACTCGCTGTTTTCTTGACGTAATCTCGAATTTTCATGGGCATGGGGCTCACTCACGGGAGGCCGCATGCCACGAAAGAAGACGAGTCGAAAGAAGAAGGAGCAGCTTTCCGAGTGGCAGCTGCCTTTGGAGCAACTGTGTTGCGTGAACAGCGACTGAGTGGGGTCTTTCGAAGGACGGCGCGGTCAGACCTTCTTTCGATAAAAGTCCTCGGCCGTCTCCTTCGAGGAGAAGCGTGGGACAAAGCGAAGCTCTTCATGGCAACGGGATGCGTCGGCCACCCAGACGTAGCGGAAAAGGTCGTGGATCTCCGGCGCGACGTTGGCCACGTCGGCGTCGTAGAGGACGTGATGGAGGGGGCACGCGCCGAGCGCTGCGACGGGTGCAATGCGGCGGCGGCCCATGCGGAGCGCCAATGACAGCGGAAGCGCTCCCTCGCCGACCACGTTGAAAGGTCCGTCGACGCCGTCGAGTACAGCGTGGACGAGCGCTCCGATGACGTCGTCCTCGTGAACGAACTGAAGTGGCGGGTCTTCGCCTTCGATGACGGGCGCCGCTTTTCGCTGAAGGTAGTCGGTGATGAAGCTCGGAACGCTCGTGCCCAAGACGAGGCCGAATCGCAGAATCGTGACGCCTGCGTCGACCTCGAGGGTCAAGTCACGCATGGCGCGTTCGCCGGCGATCTTGTCGCGCACCCATGCGGAGTGCGCCGTGTCGGCGAAGAGGGTGTCTTCGTCGGAGTAGGTCGGATCGGACGGCAACGCGCCGTAGATGGCTGTGCTGCTCGCAAAGACGATTCGGCGTACCGGTCTCGCCGCGACGGCCTTGCCGAGGGCCCTGACTTCGGCCGCGGTGTCGCGTGCTTCGCCCGGGTGACCGAGGTAGCCGAGGTAGATGACCGTGTCGACGTCGTGGGTGTCGATGGCCGCAGCGAGCGCCTCGGCACCGCCCTCGCTCGCCAGGTCGGCAACGAACTCGCCCGCTCCCACTTTGGGGTGCGCGGCGCTGTGGACTCCGACCGCTCGATGGACGCGGCCGCTCTTCGTGAGTGATTGGGTGAGTCGTGTGCCGAGAGCGCTCTGAGCGCTCGTCACGGCCACGGTTCTCAAGTTCGATCGAACGCTCATGGCTCCATTATGGCGCTTTCATACCCCGGGGGGAAGCCGCTGACGGAAACCAACGACGGCGTGAAGAGAGAGCAAACTGGAGAAATGCGGCGGTGAGCCCGATAACGAAAGGATGTCCGCACTCAATACCGACAAGATCTCCGCCCTGCTCGACGAGTTTTCCCCGGAAGAGGTGCCGATCGAACGCCGCATCTTCGTGAACCGGAATCTCCGAATGAACAGCATCGAGTTCTTCGGCTTCGACATGGACTACACCCTGGCCGAATACACGACGGCGTTCGAGGTGCTTCAAGTCCAGATGACGGTCGAGCGGCTAGTGAAGAACCTCGGCTACCCGAAGGCGCTCGCAGATCTCCCTTATGACCCCGAGTTCGCCATTCGGGGGCTCATCATCGACAAGCGACACGGCAACATCCTCAAGGCAGATTCTCATCGCCACATCGTCAAGGCGCTCCACGGCGACGCCGAGCTGCAGAAGGACGAACGGCGCGCGCTCTATCGCCACGAGCGCGTCCGCATGAAGAGCGACCGATACGCCCTCGTCGACACGCTCTTCGCCGTCCCAGAGACCTGGCTCTTCTCGAAGCTCGTCGAGATGGAGGACGCCAAAGGCCAGAAGCGCGTGCGCGCCGACCGCTACGGCACGATCTTCGAGGATGTGCGGAAGACCATCGACACCATCCACGCCGACGAGTCGCTCAAGAGCATCGTAATGGCGGACATCGGCACCTACATTCACCGAGATCCCGAGCTGCCCAGGACGTTGGTGCGGTTGCGTAATGCCGGCAAACGCCTGTTTCTGCTTACGAACAGCCTCGGAAACTACACTCAGGCCGTCATGAGCCACCTCCTCGACGGGCTGCGGACCGATCGACCGGACTGGCGTCAGTACTTCGACATCATCGGGGTTGGCAGCCGCAAGCCAGCCTTCTTCGAGACGACGGAGCCTTTCAAGAGACTCGACGATCGCTTTCAGCCGACTGCAGCCAAGGTGCGCAGCTTCGAACACGGCGCGATGTACCACGCCGGCAACCGAGCGGACTTCGAGCGCTTCCTCGGCGACGGCGGGGACCACGTCCTCTACGTCGGCGACAATATGTATGGCGACATCATGCGGTCGAAGGCGCTCACCTCGTGGCGGACGGCCATGATCGTACCGGAGCTCGAGACGGAGCTACTACGCATCTCCGCCCTCCGTGAAACCCTCGTGCGGCGCGAGGAGCTCGACACCTTGCGTCGGCAGCTCGACTCCGAGATTCATCACCAAGAGCACATGCTCTCTGGGCTTCGGGGCCTTGCTCGCGAGCCCACGGTCGTCAACTCGGACGACGTCGACGTTCAGCCGCCTTCGCCGGTGGACGCGCGCCCCGGCCTCGACCGGACCTCGGTCAAGCAGGCGATCGCGCAGGCCCAGAAGCAACTGAAGTCACGCGAGAAGCAGCTCCAGTCGACGCTACAGCGCATCCACGAGATCAACACCGAGGTCGCTCGCGCGTTCAATCCGCGCTTTGGGATGGTCTTCAAATGCCACGACGAGCACTCGATCTTCGGTGAACAACTCGAAGACTACGCCTGCCTCTACACGAGCCGTGTCGTGAACTTCTCCAAAGTCTCGCCGTTTCAGTACTTTCGGGCGCCCCACGACTTCTTGCCGCACGAGGTCCCGCCGCTTCCAAGGCGTATCGGGTGAGCGCCGACGGGTTGAGTCCCGCCGCTAACAGCGCGTTCTCACCAACCCGACGTGTGGCCCTTCACCTGGCGTGTGGGGCCCTCGCGACGCTCGCAGGCTGGCTGCTCATCGTGCTGCTCGAGGAGCTGCGCCCGACACCGCCCGGCGGCCGAACGGCGCCGTTCGTCTACATGATCACGGTCTTCCCCTTCTTCGGGTTCGCGGTCGCGGAGTGGCTAGCGCTCACCGGAACGGCGCGCCGGCACTTCACCGTTGAGCTCGTGCTGCTCACGGTCTTCGCTTTCGCCCGGCTCTTGCTCGGGGTGCCTGCGAGCGGACACACCATGATGATGGTGTGGTTTCTCCTGACCGTATGGCGCTTCTCGCCGCGAGCGTTAGTGAGGGCAGAGGCCCTGCTAGCCGTCGCTGCGCTCGTGGGCTACTTGTGGGCGAAGCTCGCGCTTTGGGGAGACTGGACTACGCCGTGGACTGGCGCCTTGCTCGGGACGGCCGTCTGGGCCATGGCGCGGCGGCTTCAAGGCCGCTGACCCGGCGGCGGAGGTCATTTCGGAGTCTCGGGAGTCGCCTTCGCGTTCCGCCACGCGCGGAACGCCGCGTAGAGGCCGGGCGAGATAGAGAGGAAGACCACGATGATGATGATCTTCTCGATGTGCTTGCCGATGTCCGGGATCTGCGAGCCGAGGAAGTAACCCAGGAACGTCATGGACGAGATCCAGAGGACGCCGCCCGTGATGTTGAACATGGCGAAGCGGCGGTAGGGCATGTCGGCGACGCCAGCGATGACGGGAGCGAACGTGCGGGCGAACGGCATGAAGCGAGCGATGACGATGGTCTTGCCGCCGTGCTTGTCGTAAAAAGCCTGGGTTGCGAGCAGGTGCTTCTTCTTGAAGAAGCGTGAGTCGGGCTTGTCGAAGAGCGCCGGACCGGTCTTCCTGCCGAACCAGAAGCCGACCGCGTCACCGATGATGGCAGCCGGAATCAGGATCGCGTTCATGAGCCAGATGTCGAGCGGGTGGGAATGTCCCGGAACCGCGAAGAGACCGGCCGTGACCAGCAACGAGTCGCCAGGCAGGAAGAAGCCGGCGAGGAGTCCCGTCTCGGCAAAGATGATGGCAGCGAGGCCCCAGTAGCCGCACCAGCTGACCAGGTGCGACATGTCCGTGAAGCCGAAGAAGTTGAGGATGTGGTCCAAAGCAGGTGCCTTTCGTGAGCTTGCGACGCGCCATTTGTCGCCCCGAGTTCTCGGGGGGCTGTAAACTACTCGGCAGTAGCGTACTGAGCAAGACTGTCTCGCGCTTGGTTCAGCACCCTCCGGGCGTCTCCCGAAGTTGACCCGAGAAAAGTGCGATGCGTATTCTCCATGTTCGCCTCCGCGTCGGGGGATCGGGAAGGGTCTGTTGTTCACTAGCGATTCAGTAGCGAAGGTCACCGATTCAGCTCACGCGCTCGTCAGCGCGTGCCTCCTCGGTGTGTCCTGCCGCTACGACGGCCTCTCTAAGCCGCTCCCCGCCCCGAAGAGGCTCGCTGCTGTGGGCCTGATCCCCGTCTGTCCAGAGGTTATGGCCGGCTTCGGCGTGCCACGACCCGCGATCGAACGGCGTGAAGACGGGCGCGTCGTGGTCTGCGATACAGGTGAGGACGTCACTGAGCGACTCGAGCAGGCCGCTTACGCCATCGTCGAGTTGGCCCGGGCACACGGTGTCACGACAGCCTGGCTCAAAGAGTACAGCCCGAGCTGCGGCAGCACCTACCTGAAGCGAGGCGGGATCGCCCTTCGCGGCGAAGGTCTCGCGACCGCCGTGCTCCGGCGGCATGGCATCACGGTGCTCCCCGCGGACGGGCCGAGCTCGCCGCTCCTATCCAGTCTAGGCGGAGAGTAGACCCAATGAGTGACGCCTTTTACGACGTCATCGTCGTCGGTACGGAGCTCGCCGGGCTGGTCGCCGCGGCCATGCTCGCCAAACGGAACTATCGGGTCCTCGTTCTCGGACACGGCCCCTCGGCGAGCGAGTTCCACATCGATGGCATCCGGTACTCGCGCCGGCCAAGTCTCTTCTCTGGTTTTGAGACCTCGGGCCTCATCAAGCGAGCCTTCGCAGAGCTGGCGCTCTCCGTCGAGATGCAGAATCGGCCGAAGGTCTTCGAGCCCCACTATCAGGTCGTGATGCCGGGTCGGCGCATCGACCTCTCCTCCAAAGAGGCGATACTTCAGCGCGAGTTCGAGCGCGAGTTCCCCGACGACCTAGACCGCATTCAACAGTTCTATCGCATTGTGCGAGACGGCAACGTCAAGCTGTCGAAGTTGCTGGATGAAGTCCCGGTGTTGCCACCGGACGGCTTCTTCGAAGGGCGCGCTTGGCGAAAGCTCCTGGCCGCGTCGCTCGAGCCCGGGATCGCCGATCCGCTGAGCCTCTTCCCCGAGGGCCACCCCTTTCGTGCGTTCGCGCTGGCTCCCCTCGCCTTCTCGTCGGGTTGCCAGATGACGCCACACTCGGTCGTGCAGCTCGTCCGGCTACAGTCGCACCTCGGGCGCGGGCTCTACGACATCGAAGGTGGCGTCGACAAGCTGAAGCGCATCTTCATAGACAAAGTGAAGTCCAACTGCGGTGACTTCCGCGACCGCGCCACCATCGAGAAGCTGGTCACGAAGCGCGGCAAAGTGCGTGAGGTCATCCTGAAGGACCGGCGCGAAGTGCTCGGCTGCGAGGCGGTCATATGCAACATGGACCTGAAGCGCTTCTTCAGCCTCATCCCGCAGGAAGATCAGAACGAGCGCTTCCACCTCAAGATGCTCGAGCTCCAACCGGTATCGGCCATCTACACCACGAACTTTGCAGTGAAGGCCGATGCGATCCCAGTCGGCATGGCCAACCACGTCTTTCAGATCGAGTCCGTGAAGCGACCACTCGAAGGCGAGAACGCAGTCCTCATCAGCGTCGACCCATCCGGACCGCAGGATGACCCGAGTATCCGCGTCATCACGGTCTCAACGCGCCTCCCAGCGCGCTCAGTGCGTTTGACGCCCGAGAACGTCGTCGCCATGGATGAGCGGCTGGCTCAGTGCGTGAAGAACGTCGTCCCCTTCTTCGACGAACACCTGGTCGCGCGCGCCCCCGGCTGTCTCAGCATCGACCGTCGCACTGGCGAGCCCTCGGTCGACGCGACCCTGCTGGCGCCAGTCTATGCGAGCGCGCTCGAGGACACGCTCGATACCACGCCTGTGGCGGCGCGAACGGCGTACAAGAACGTCTTCGTCGCTGGAGACCAGCTCTACACGGGCCTTGGCTTCGAGGGCGCCTTCTTCGGGAGCCTCAACGTGCTCAAGCTCACGACCGAGCTCGTGACTCGGAAGACCCTGCTGAACTGACCGGTGGCCAGCTCAGGGCAACTGAATGCGGCCGTCCGAGCTGGCTTCGGTGTCTTCGGGCATCCCGAGCACGACGCCCGCAGCGGTCCCGCCGACCACGACCGCCCCGATGATGGTCCAGAACCACCACTTCTTGTAGATGGGGTCGTCGTCCGGTGCGATCTCGGCACCGGCGACCGCCGCAGGTTCGAGAGTAACGAGCAGGTCGAAGACCTTGCCGCCTTCGAGTTCCACGGTCTGCGTGAAGGCTTTGTGGCCAGGGGCCTGAACGAGGATCTGTCGCTTGCCGGCCGGCACGTCCGCGTCGAAGGGGGCAGTGCCTGCGATCTTGCCGTCGACCGCGACCGTCGCCCCATCGATGTTCGTTCGAATCTTCACGATGCCGGCGACAGCGATGAGGTCGGCTTCGAACTCAGCGGTCTCACCAGCGACGATGGTGACCTGATCAGCGACTTCCGTGTGACCGCGCGCGAACACGCGGACCGAGTGCTCGCCCGGTGTCAGTTCGAAGGTCCCGGTGAGCGGGATCTTCCCAACGAGCTTGCCGTCGACTTCAACGGACGCGCCCTGCACGAACGAGAAGACCGCGAGTTGGCCCGTGGACGCCTGTTTCTTGTTCTTCGGCGGCTTGGCGAACGCGAGAGCGGGCGTGAGTGCGGCACCCACCACCGCGAGCGAGGTCAAGCAGGCGATGAGTCGAGAGAAGAAGCGGGGTCGGGCGACGGTCATGGGTGGATCGTAGGCGGGACGGGGGTTCGGGTCAAACCTACGCGGTTCCGAGCCCTTAGATCTTGAACCAACCCAGCCCGGGGATAACTCGGGCGTCGACCGCGAAGTTGAAGTGCATACCGGCGTTTTGAGCTTCGAGGCCACTCGACAGCACGCCGATGACCACGCCGTCTTCGCGACGGAAGACAGGCGCGCCACTCGACCCCGGTGCAGCGCCCGCGTCGATCTGCAGAACCGTCCCGGCGGCACGTCGGCGGACGCTGTTGACGATTCCCCGGGAGAAGGTGGCTGAGACGCTGTGTTCGTCGCCAAGGGTGAACCCGAGCGGGAAGCCTAGGATCCCGACCTCGAGCCCCAAGTCCGGCTCGGCGGGCTCCGACTCGAGACGCAGCCAGCGCTCGGCGCCGAAGCGATCCGAGACCCAGCAGAGCGCCAAGTCGAGCGCCGCGTCCAGGGCGATGACCTCGACCGGACGAAGCGAACGTGAGCCTTGCGGGAGAAAGCCGACCGACGCGGCGTCGCTCACCACGTGGGCGCACGTCAGCAGATAACCCCCCGGCGATACGAAGAAACCGCTGCCGGTCGCGACGTTGCCCTCCGCCGTGTGGACGACGAGAAGTCCGACCGCCGGCAGGAGCTGCCCTGGGACCTTCGGCGCCACCTCGCCCGGCCACGCACGCGGCCATGGCACTGGCGATGACGAGTTCGGGGTGCTGACGGGCGGCGGTGGCGCCATGCGGCGTTGTGGGAGCGGCTTACCCGACAGGAGTGCTTGTGACAACGGTTGCGCGAGCCGGTAGTGCGAAAGCAAGACCACGCCGCCGCCCACGAAGCCACCCGCCGTGACGCAGACGCGCCATTCGCCCTTGAAATAGAGGTCGCAGAGCACCAGCCCCGATTCCGAGCCGAGCTCACCGGGCTTCAGCTCCCAAGTCGCTCCCACCGCGTCACCGTGGCCGAGCGTGAGTTGGACTGCCGACGCTTGTGCGGAGCCATGCTGAGCGAGGTCGGCCGGGGGTGCCCACGCCACGATCGCGACGCGGGAGTCCTGCGTGAGGGTCTCGAGCCCAATCGAGAAGCGCTCCTGGCCATCACTGGCCCGGAGCCATTTGATGCGGTCGTCGACGGAAGATGGGCGCAAGGCACCGATGAGCTCATCGCCTTCGCGGGCCTTCTCCGACGCGTCGAGATGGAGTGCCATGACGGTCCATGACTCGCCCCGATCGCCGCGCACGGTCGCGCTCACCTCGAGGGTCTGGGTCACACCCGGTGCTGTAGCCGAGAGGGCTGAGAGCGGGACGCGCTGACCTTTGCTGAGCTGCATGGTGCCTCCGGTCAGGTGCTGGAACTCGGCAGTGGGTGGCGCGTCACTTCTGCCCTTTGGTCCATTGAAACCCGAACCCGAAGGCCTCGTCGCAGAAGCGGTGACCAGGGAAGTAGCGCTCCTCCTTCACGATGTCGAGCGAGCCGCTGGGCGCCCGTTCGATGAGCGCGACCGCGCAAAAGCGCTGGCTCGGGTCGGGGTTGTCGAGCTTGATGAGGATCTCGGTCCCCACGTCGTCCTTGATAACGAGACGGCCGTTCACGGTCGCGAAGTTCGCCGTGCCCTCGTAGATGAGCGCGAAGATGACCACCTTCTTGATCAGCTCGGGCCGATAGAGGTGCATGTTCTCGCCGTCGGTAGCGGCGCCAGTGCGATCGTCTTTGTCGAGGAAGATGAAGGGCGACTCGTTCTTGGACCCGAAGTAGCCACCGAGCGGCTGAATGCAGCCCTTGGAGCCATCGGCCATGAGGAACATGCAGCCGAGGTCGAGATCGACTTTGTCCTGCTTCGCGCCGAATCCGAGGAAGCCACCCTTCTTGGGGCCGCCCGGCTGGTCCCAGTTCAGGTTGATATGGAACTGGGTGGCGCCTTGACCGGTGCCTCCCTTCTTGAGGCTCAACGACTGGCGAGCGCCCTTCTTGTCGAGCGTGATCTTGCCGAGGTTCAGCTTCGGCGCCTCCGGAGTTGGCGCGGGCGTCGGTGCAGCGACTGGAACGGGCGCGGGCGCCGGCGCGGCCGGCTTCGGGGGTGCAGGCGCGTCTGCGACTTCACCACCGAAGTGCTCGAGGACCGATGCGAGACCACCCGCGAAGCCTTGGCCGTTGGCGGCGAAGCGCCAGACGTCCTTCTTGTAGACCTCGGCGATCATGATGGCTTTTTCGCCACCGAAGTCCGACCCCGCGAACTTGAACGTGATGCCGCCGGCCGACAGTGACGAGGCGCCGATGCGGCTCATGGCCGAGTCGCCGTCGAGGGTCGCTACGAAGACGATCTTTTGGATCGTGGCCGGCAGACGATCGAGGTCGAGCTGAAAGCGCCCGGTCGTACCCCCGTCCGCCACCTGGAGCCCGCCGCACGGCGACGTACGCTGGTTGTAGAAGACCATGTACCGGTCGTCGCTGAGCTTGCCCTGCGCGTCGAGCCCGAAGGCGCTCACGTCGATGGGCGTGGGAGGGCTCGCGATGGCGATGTCGACAGTGAGTTGGGAGCCGATGCCGGCGTCCGAGAGCTTCACCTTCTGACCACGAACGAGATCCATGCTGGCCGCTCCTGCTTCGATTGGGGGTGGGTGCGCGCGGGATCGTCATCGAGTTCAGGCGCGCGAGCGCCCCCATCTGGCGGCGCTCTCGCGATGAGACACGCCGCGCCGACCGGTCACACCCAAAGGCGAAGCACCGGTGACGCGTCGATCCTGAACGAACTCAGACGTTGACGCCGAAGTTGCGGGCGAGAGGCCCGAGCCCGCCGGCGAAGCCCTGGCCGATGGCCTTGAACTTCCACTCGCCATTGTGGCGGTAGAGCTCGGCGAAGATCATCGCCGTCTCGATGCTGGCGTCTTCCGACAGGTCATAGCGCGCCACTTCCTTGCCATCCGCTGCGTTGAGCAGGCGGACGTAGGCGTTGTGGACCATGCCGAAGTTCTGCCGGCGACCTTCCGCCTCATGGATCGTCACGCAGAACGCGATCTTCTGAATGTCGGCGGGGACGCCCGCGAGGTCCACCTTCAGCGACTCGTCGTCGCCGTCGCCAGCGCCCGTCTTGTTGTCGCCGGTGTGCTCGATGGAGCCGTCCGTCGACTTCGCTTGGTTGTAGAAGATGAAGTCCGCGTCGCTGCGGACTTTGCCGGAGGCGCCCTGAAGGAACGCGCTGGCGTCGAGGTCGAAGTCCTGGCCGTCCGTGGCGCGGGCATCCCATCCCAGACCGATGAGGACCTTGGTAAGGCCCGGGGCTTCCTTGCTGAGCGAGACGTTCTGACCTTTACCGAGACTGATCGCCATGTGCTTCTCCTGATGCCGTGCTTACGGAGGCCGTCCTGGCCTCGGGGTTGTGCTCGTGCCGTATTCGGAGGCCGTACTCGCTGCGTGCGGCTCTCGGAATCGCCGTTGGTTCCGACTAGATATCGACGCCGAAGTTTCGCGCGAGTGGCCCGAGCCCTCCCGCGAATCCCTGTCCGATGGCCTTGAACTTCCACTCGCCGTTATGGCGGTAGATCTCGGCGAAGATGAGGGCCGTGTCGAGGCTGGCGTCTTCCGACAGGTCGAAGCGGCCGATCTCGCGATTGCTGGCGAGGTCGACGACCCGCGCGAAGGAGGAGCGGACCATGCCGAAGTTCTGCCGGCGTTGGTCGGCCTCATAGATGGAGATGCAGACCGCGATTCGATGCACTTCAGCGGGGACCTTGGTGATGTCGACCTCCATGGTCTCATCATCTCCGTCGCCAGCGCCGGTCCGGTTGTCGCCGCCGAGCTTGATGGCGCCTTCTTGCGTGGCCTGTTGGCCGTAAAAGGCAAAGTCACCGTTCGAGCGCACCTTGCCGTCGGCGCCGATCATGAACGCGCAGGCGTCGAGGTCGAAGGCAGCGCCGTCCGTCGTGCGGATGTCCCAGCCGAGCCCCACCCTGAGCTTGGTGAAGCCGGGCGCTTCCTTGGAGAGAGAGAGATTGCCGCCCTTCGAAAGGGAGAGACCCATGTCGACGACTCCTATGACAGCCGGTTTGGGGAATCCGCAGTGGCGGTAGCAAAAGGCACGCAACGACAAAGGTCAAGCGAGGCCAGGTCGGATCTGGCGTCCTTCGGGCGCTTCGTGGCTACTTTCGCGCCATGTAATTCCAGATTACAGGATGGTCGCATCTGCTAACGCAGGTTCCATGCCGCAGCTCCCCACCCAATGGACTCGTCGCTACGACCTCGCGACCCCGCTCGGCCAAGGCGGCCTCGGGACCGTCTACCGCGCCCATGACCGGCTCCTCGGTCGAGATGTCGCGCTCAACTGTGCCCGCGAGCGCCCTGGCCTCGCCCGAGAGTTCGACGTTCTGCGCCGGCTCGAACACCCGTCGGTCGTCCGCGTTTAGACGCGCTCGACCCGCAGCAGCGCGGCGGCGATCGATGGTTCTCGATGGACTACATCGATGGCGAGCGGCTCGACCACTGGCTTCGGCGTGGGCCGCCCCCAGCACGGCTGCCGCCCGCGCGCGCCCGGGTGCTCAGCATCGCGTGGTCTCACCGCCATCCGAGAGTGCCGTCACGGCCTGGCTCGACCGGCTCCGAGTCGACGAGCGCGCGCCCGAGTCGAGCTTCCGCCACCTTCTCAGGGCCCGTCGTCACGCCGGAGCAAGTGATCTCGCGCGCTTCGCGGCTGCTGCTGTTCACGCCCACGCGTTGATCCCGAACCGCGATGGCGGGTGGAGCAGCCGCGTCGATGCGGGAGTCCAGCCCTTCCTCGAGGTCAACGCACCCAGCCTCGCCGGCATGTGGCGGTCTTTGCTCTCGACCCTCACTCCGGACGCCACTCAGCTTCTGGCCGTCCTCGAGTCGCTCGGCGGCACGGCCACCGCCCGTGAGCTCGAGGCCTTGAGGCCAACCCTCGGGACGGTCGCCGCGCTCGCTCGGCTCGGCCTCATCGACGTCGTCGGCGGCGACTCCGGCGGTGCCTTCCGGCTCCCGAGCCCGGTGTTGACCTTGCTCGGTGACGCCACCCTGTCGCGAGCCGCGTTGCCGCCGCTCGGTTTCATTGCGTCGCGCCTGGTCGTCGCGCTCGTGATGGCGGCCGATGCAGGCCCGCGCCTCATGCGTCGTGCGCTCGCCGACGAAGACCATGGTCGCTGGCGTGAGGCCGCGTGGTCCTGGGAGCGGATCGCAGCGACGGCGGCGGCCGCGCTGGACTCACGCGAAGCGGGACGCGCGTACTCTCGAGCGGCGGCGGCAGCGGCCAACGCGCTCGGCGACGCGCCCGACCGGGCGTCGCCAGCCCAGTCACCTTTCGCCCTTGCGGCGCTCGCTGTGAAGCACGCCGAAGTCGCCGCGGATCGCGAGATCATGAACCTGGGTCTTGCCGTGGCCCAGCGGGTCGCTGCCGAAACGCCTGGACTGCGCCTGCTCGAAGCACGCGTCTCGCTCTCACTTGGCCATTACGCTGCTGTCGAACAGCAACTCGCTGCCGTCCTCTCCGAGCCGCTCGACACGCGCGAGAGCGCCGAGTGGTGGCTCCTCAGGGGGGCCGCGCTGGCGCTCGTGGGCGAACCCGCTCACGCGGGCGACTCGCTCCGCGAAGCGCAGCGGCTCGGCCAGTCGCTCGACGACGTGGGGATCCTTCACGATGGCGCCGAGTTGGCTGGGATGGCTGAGCTCGCGTCCACCGTGCTCGGCCTCCTCGAGAGTACCCGCGCTCACCGCGACCAAGAGCGTTCTCGAATCGAAGAGGCGGAGGCCGAAGCCGCTCGCTCGGCCGAGAACCTACGCGAGAACGCCGGCCACGTGTTGGGAGATGCCACGGGCCTGGCACGAGAAGTCCTGGGCTCAGTCGTGCACCCGGATTCGCGACTTGCGGCGAGCGCGGAGGCACCCTTGGCCGACAGCGCTGCTCGGGGCCAACTCACACTGCCGTCGTGGCGACTCGAGGACCTCCTCATGGGCTATTTGACCGCAATCGGAGCAGACGCTGTCGCCGTGGTCGCTTCGAGCCTCGACCGCGCCGGCTCGACCGCGCACGGGCGGCGAGTCCTGGCCTGTCTCGGGCGACCGTCGGCCCGCACGCCCTCCTTGACGCTCGCTCGAGCGCTTGCGGCCGTTCCGCCGGCGGGTGTCGCTTGGCAAGGGTTGAACGAAGCAGGCGCCGTCGCTATCGAGTCCGAGCGGGCCTGTCACCTGGGACGGTGGGCCGCTGCTCGCGATGGTCGAGCGCGCAGAACGTGACGTCATCGTCGACGCGGCTCGGCGACTCGGCGGCAAGAAGATCGCAATCGCGGCTGCGCTCGGGCTCTCGCGCCCTGGACTCGACGCCCGGCTCGAACGTTACGGCATCGCGATGCACGAGTTGAAGGCAGCGCGAGCTGCCTCGCCCAAGGCGCAGATATCGGGAGAGAACTCATGATCTCATGGAATTGCAATGCCGCACTCAGCGCGATGGCGGTCCTCGCCGGCTGTTCGAGCAGCGCCGATCTGGCGGGATAAGGCGTGGATGTCGTCATCGAGGACGCCGTTCCGAGCGGTATCAGGGACGCCCTCCCTCTTGGCGACAGCGATTCGTCCGATAGCCAGGGCGACGTGTTGGTTCCAGGCGATCTGCGGAGTGACGTGAAGGCCGAGCCCGTCTCGTGGGCCCCTCAGAGCGTCGTGATCGGGGCTGATGCGTGTTGCTTGAACGCCGAGGCGGGGCTCGTGGTGTGGATCGAGGGTGGGGCGTTGCGCCGGCTCGACACAGCGTCAGGTCTCATCACGGAGCTCGTCCCTGCGTCCGAGCCGGGCACGCCATGCGATCCGGCCATCGTCCCTGGTGTCGAGCCCATCGAGCTCAGCCCGCCCGTGGCCGACCTTCGCGCCATCGAGCTTCGACAAGGGACTCTGATGTGGCTCGCAGGAGCGGCGCTCGAAGTTGTCCCGGAGGTCTTCTCGCCACTGCGCTGAGACGTCGATGGCAGTGAGGCACTGAGCTGCGGGCTCCCGTCGTCGTTGCGTCCGACAGGGAACCTCGGCCAACCTTCCGGACTGACACCGCGTGGAGATGGACCAACCGTAGTAGGGCCCGCCCCTACGCGATCCTCGACGACCCGACTGGTTGGTCCTTCTCCATCTGTTGTCTCCGGCCTTCTTTTGGCCGAGGTTCCTGTCCGCCGGCTTGGGAGAAGTCCTCCGGGCTTTCGCCGCGCCGCGAGATGTGGCACACCGCCAGGGAAATCCGGCGCTTCCCTTCGTCACGCGAGCGCACTCGGGCGCACGCGGCCCAGCAATTGACGGATGATCGACGGGCGTGAGGAGGCATCGATGTCGATTCGGTCGGAGCTGCGAGGGAGGATCGCTCGACTCGCTCATCGTGTGGCGCCAGAGGCGCTCGTGCTGCGTTGGCTGGTGACGCGCTACCGGCGGGCAGCGCACGAAGCCATCGAGGTCTTCGACGCGTACCGGGCCCCCAGGGGCGTCGCTGTCGACATCGGTGCAAACCGCGGCGTCGTCACGTACCTCCTCGCGTCGCGTTTTCGGCAGGTGCACGCCTTCGAGCCGTCCCCCGAGAACGGCGGGTTCTTGCGACGAAACGCGCCGCAGAACGTCATCGTCCACGAGGTCGCCCTCTCGGACAGTGAAGGCACCGCGACCCTCAGCACCCCGATCTGGTGGGGCGCAGCCAGCCGCACGCACGGGAGCCTCGAGAAGGCCTTCGCAGGTGATCAGGTCGAGCAGAAACAAGTCCCAATGCGCCCTCTCGACGCGTTTGGGCTCACCGACGTGGCGATCGTCAAGATCGACGTCGAGGGCCACGAGCTCGGTGTTCTGCGCGGTGCTCGACGGACGCTGACCGAGCAGCGCCCGGTCCTTTGGATCGAGATCGAGCGGATCCACGGCGACGAGCACCACCCGCTTCGGGTCTTTGAGCTCCTCGATGAGCTCGGCTACGACGGCGCCTTCTTCTTCGAAGGCCGCTGGCGCGCGCTCAGCGAGTTCGACATCGACGTCCACCAACCACCGAGCCGAGGGGGTAATGTCTCGCTGACACGGGTGAGCGACTTCCGCTTCACCCCGAGGGCAGGCCCGCGTCCCTGATCGGCGACGGCGACTGAGCTCATTTTGGCCCAGGCTCTCGAGTGCCCCGTGGCCGACTCAGAAGTGAGTCGCGGCGGCTCGAATCTGCTCTCGCTCGATGCCAGAGCGCTTGCATGTTCATCCCATGTCGCGCGATCCTCGAGGTCGGTATTGGCTGTGCTACCGAAGAGAGCTTGCGGTCTCAGTCATTGCCGCTGCCCCCACCCGAGGACTCGTCGCCATGGCTCAACACACGCGCTCGTCGCTTCGGTTCAGTGGGTCGGACAAACCTCCGATTGGCGTCCACCGGCAATTTTCTAGCATCGAGTTGCTCTCGCTCAAAGGCGGGCGATGCAGCCCGCCTTCGTCGCTCGAGTACGCGCCTATCGGCGCCCAGTCGAAGCAAGAGGGCGGCTGCGTCGGCAGTGCATGCGCTTGCGAGTGGGGGACGCCCCCCCCACCCCCGGCGGGCGCGGCGATCGCTCAATCTCCATTTTGGCCGACCCACTCAGTGGGTCGGACAAAACTCCGATTTGCGTCCACCCAATTTTCTAGCATCGAGTTGCTCTCGCTCAAAGGCGGGCGAAGCAGCCCGCCTTCGTCGCTCGAGTACGCGCCTATCGGCGCCAACTCGCTGCGTCGAAAATTGCGCGGCGATCGCTCAATCTCCATTTTGTCCGACCCACTCAGTCGCCACCCTGCGCCGTTGTTCCCGCTCGGCTCAGGCTCCGGAAACGCGACTCACACGTTCGAGGTGCCTTGGGCGCTCGCGGCAACGTCGCTTTGGTTCGCTTTGTGGCTAACGGCGGTCTCGGGCTGTTCGAACGCGAGCGACGTCTCAGCCGCTGACGCCGGCGCCAAGGGCGAAACCGATACAGTCCTCCTCGAACCAGACTCCTCACCGAACTACTACGGGCACGTGAGGCCGCTGATCGACGCCTACTGCGCCCGTTGCCACACCGACAGTGGCCTCGCGCCGATGTCCTTCGACAGTCCGGAGGCGGTACAGCAGTGGGCCTTGGGGATCGCCACATCTGCCGAGAGCCGGAGTATGCCGCCGTTCCTCGCCGCACCGCCGGTTCGCGACCTTCGCTTCGACGCCAGTCTGAGCGATGCACAGATACAGCTTCTGGCCGACTGGGCTGCCGCCGGGGCGCCACTCGGAGATAGCGCAGACGAGGGTGCGCCCATCGAGCTCGACCTCGGGAGCCTCTCTCGCGTCGATGTGTCCATCGAGATGGAGGAGTCGTACTCGCCCACGTTGATTCCCGACGAGTATCGCTGCTTCGTCATCGACTGGCCTTTAGAGGAGACGCGGTTCATCACCGGCACGAACGTTCGGCCCGGCAACACCCTCATCGCCCACCATGCGGCCATCTATCTCATCGACGCGGCCTACGTGGACGTCGTCGATGAGGCCGACGGCGTCGACGGAAAGCGCGGCTACCCCTGTTTTGGCGGGGCTACGCCGCCCGGAGCAGACTCCTTCCCGACCAAGCTCGTGGCCAGCTGGGTCCCAGGCGAGCGCGGCTCCGATTTCCCCGACGGGACCGGGATACGGGTGCAGCCCGGCGGGCGCATCGTCCTCCAAATGCACTATAGCCTCCTCGCAGCACCCGGCCCGCAGACCGATCTGTCCTCGGTCGACTTCAAGGTCGACGACGCGGTGGAGAAGAGTGGTGGCAACCTCCCGTTCTTGAACGTGGACTGGCCTTCCGACCCCACGTCGATGTCTCTCCCGGCCGGCGAGAAGTCGGTCATCCACTCCTACCTGGCCGACCCGACGGAGTCCGCTCTCTTGCGTTCGTTCGCGACCGGGGTCGACCCGTCGCAGGGCATCTTCGTCCACGGGATCCTCCCGCATCTGCACAAGCTCGGAACCCGCATCGAGCTAGAGCTCCGTCGAGCCGATGGGTCCGTCGAACCTCTGATTCGTATCGCGCGCTGGGACTTCGATTGGCAGGGGACCTACCGCTTCGCGGAGCCTGTCCTCGTGAAGCCGGGCGATCAGATGTTCATCGAGTGCGAGTGGGACAACAGCGCGCCCAATCAGCCGATGGTGGACGGCGAGCTACTCCCGTCGCGCACGGTGATCTGGGGCGAAGGGACCTACGACGAGATGTGCGCGTCGTCGATGTACATCACGGGCGTATTCAACGGTACTACGAGCTGTTCGGAGTTCGGGAGCATCCCCGACGATGAAGGTCGCTTCAACGTCACCTTCAAGGTCGCCGAGTCGGTCCGGACGAGCGAGGACCTCGACGGGCCTCTGAAGGGCACTTTCCACGGCTCGATCTATCGCGCCGAAGACGTCTCCATCATGGGCCCTATCGACGGGAAGGAAGCGGCGCTCGGCCTTCGTTTCGAACTCGACCTCACGACGGGGACAGGTGGTGTCCACCTCGCTCCTGGCCTCCTCCCCGCGGGAGAGTACAGCGTCCTCGGCTTCCTCGATGTCGACGGCAACGTCGATCCCGAGAACGTCGACGCCGATCAATACGACCCCGTCGTCATCCCCGGCACCGTGTTCAAGCTCGAGTGCGCAGAACAGCCCATCACGGCGGAGTTCCTGCTGCTTCGGCCGTGAGTTCCCATCCGTAGCGCCCATCACGTCCGGGCCTGCTGTCTCCTCCCCGTCTCTCGGTGGTCCGAGGTCGTCGCGCACAAGACTCGACGAGCAGGTTCGATCAGCGGCTACTGTCGCGCGATCGCATCGGCACTAGAAAGTACTGCAACCGTCCGATTTTTAGTGAGACTGACCCACATGGAAGGCGCCTTCGACTGAGCGCCGCTAGGCGCGTACTCGAGTGACGAAGGCGGGCTGCATCGCCCGTCGAGGAGCGAGAGCAACTCGATGCTCGAAAATTGCCGGCGGACGCCAATCGGAGTTTTGTCCGACCCACTGAGCCGACCGTCGGACGTCTTCACCCCGCGGGCCCACGTCCTCTTCAGGTCCATAGCGACGTTGCCGTTCTTCAGCAGGCGTAGCCGGGAGGCGGGTACCGGCGGACGCGCCAAATAGAAGAGCAATTTTTCCAGCGCCCTCCCGCGCCGCGCCCCCACGCGCGCCCTGCGCCTCGTCGCCGCGCTCAGCGCCGTCGCCGTCGTCGTCGCGGAGTACCTCCGCACCTTCCCCTGGCACCTCTCGCAGCGCGACACGATGGCCCTGTGGTTCGTGCTCCCGGCGACCGCGCTCGGGGCCGCCGCGCTCGACGACTCCGCCTCGATGGCTCGCCGTCGCCGCGCCCTGCTCGCGGCGGGCGCGCTCATCGGCCTCGCCACGACGCTCAAGCCCTACTTCGGCCTGATGGGTATTCCCCTCCTGCTCATCGGCGCGCTCACCGTCCCGGGCGCCGGTCACCGCCTCGCAGCCGCTCGCCACCTGGTGCTGGGCGGCCTCCTCGGAGCCGTCCCCGCACTCGTCTTCACGCTCCTCCTGGGCAGCCTCCGGCACTACCTCCGCGAGGGCTTCGTGCACGGCCCGATCTTCGTCGAGGCAGCGACCTTCGGGCCGGTGCATGTGTGGATGCCGCGCTGACCTCCGGTGCGGTCCCCCGGCGATGCGACGACGCAGAGGCGGTAGACGCGACGCTCGGGCCGTCGGTGGTGGGGTTCGTGATTGGACGGAGGCTCTTCGGGCGGAGAGCCGGCGAGCGCGAGCGTTTCAGCCCACGAGCGCGGCGTCGATGCGGGCCATGACGTCGCCCGTGAGCTTCGGCAAAACGTCGAGGGCGCGGAGGTTTTCCGTCACCTGCGATGGGCGGCTCGCGCCGGTGATGACTGTGGTGACGTTGGGGTTCTTCACGCACCACGCGATGGCGAGCTGCGCCAGGGTGCAGCCGACGGACTCCGCCACCGCGAGCAGTCGCCGCACCTTCTCGGTGTTGGCCGGATCGACGAGGTCTTTCTGAAGCCACTCATATCCCTTGAGCATGGCGCGCGACCCCTCGGGAATGCCATTCAGGTACTTGCCTGTGAGCAGGCCGGAGGCGAGCGGCGACCAGGTCGTCGTGCCCATTCCGAGGTCGCGATAGAGCGGACCGTATTCCTCCTCCACGCGCTCGCGGTGCAGGAGGTTGTACTGCGGCTGCTCGACCACCGGGCGGTGCAGGTGCCAACGGTCGGCGAAGTCCCACGCTTCGCGAAACTCCGAGGCGCTCCACTCGCTGGTGCCCCAGTAGTGGGTCTTTCCCCGGGCGACGAGGTCGTGCATGGCGAGCACGGTCTCCTCGATGGGCGTCGCCGGGTCGGACCGGTGGCAAAACACGAGATCGACGTGCGAGAGGCCGAAGCGCTCCAGTGAGGCTTCCATCGACTCGAGTAGGTACTTGCGATTGAGGGTGTTGCGCTCATTGGCCCCCTTGTTGAGCCCCCAGAAGAACTTCGTAGACACCACGTACGACGATCGCCGCCAGCCGAGCTTGCGGAGCGACTGACCCATCACTCGCTCGGACTCCCCGCGGGCATAAACCTCAGCGTTGTCGAAGAAGTTCACGCCGCCCTCGTAGGCGGCCCTGAGGCACTCCGTCGCGAGGTCTTCGTCGAGCTGATTGGAGAAAGTCACCCACGACCCGAAGGAGAGGGCGGAGAGTTGGAGGCCGCTGCGGCCCATGCGTCGGTATCCCATCATAGGGCCTGGAGTATACCCCAAGCCGACCGATCTCGCGCACCGTTTTCCCTCCGCGATCACCCCGATCGCGACGCGCAGTTTCAGCACATCGCATCGCAGACCCTGACGTTCCAGACGGCCGGCCGGCCGGTGATCGTCGGTGGACTGCAAGAAGAAGGAGTGGGTCGGGGTGCTGGTGGGACTGATCGGCGACGCAGACCAGACTGAAGGTGCGCGCGGTCGCAAACACGAAGTCCTACGCCCTCGGCCGGAAGGTCACCGATTCCGAGATGGAAGCGTTGAAGATCGCTGAGAACGACTTCCATGGAGAGTGAAACTACACAATCAGACCAAGACCAAAGCAGGAGTGGAAGTCAGGCCGTTACGTTTGCGGAGGCTCTCTTGGGCTGAGCGGGTGGACGAGACGCAGACCGTCGGAGACGGGTGGTGGAAGCGACCGCGGTCGCCCTCAGCGCGTCGGCGCTGAATCGGGCGGCGTGCCCTCGACGACGACGATGTCGAAGTGCGCCGCCCCTGCGCGCAGAGCGATGGCGTCCTGGTAGGCGGCGGAGTGGAAGCACGCGTGCGCCGCAGCGTAGCTCGGAAACTCTATGAAGTACGGCCGCCGCGGCACGGCGCCCTCGACGACCTCGGCGACGTCGCCGCGCGCTAGCACGTGAGCGCCGTACGACGCGATGGTCGGCCCCGCGACGGCGGTGTACTGCCCAAACCGGGCCGGGTCGGTGACGCTCGCCATCACGAGCCAGTAGCCCTTCGCGACCGGCGGGGGGGGGGCGCGCAGCGCGGGGTAGTCGACGTAGCCCTTCTCGCCGCCGCCGTAGAACGTGCTCCGGTCGCCCGCGGCGAGCGGCGCGCCCGCGGCGAAGCGATGCACGAGGTCGGGGTTCGACACGAACGGCGCACCGAACGACACGCCCTGGGCGTGGTCGGCCTCGACGACCGCCTCGGCCGAGTCGCGGTCGAAGCCGCCGTTGACGAGGAGCGCTCCGCGAAACAGCGGACCGAAGGTGGCGATGGTGTCGCGTGGCCACGAGGGGAAACGCACTGCGTCGGGCGTCGCGCGCATCAGGTGGAGGTACGCGAGCGGCAGGGCGTTTAGCTGCTCGATGAGGTACGAAAACGTCGCGAGCGGGTCGGAGTCGACCATTCCGTTGTACGCGAGCGTCGGTGACAGACGGATGCCCACGCGCCCTTCGCCCCAGACGCCCACGAGGCGCGCCATCACCTCGAGCACGAAGCGCGCGCGGTTCTCGACGGTGCCGCCGTACTCGTCGGTGCGCTGGTTGGCCGAGTCCACGAGAAACTGGTGCGGCAGGTAGCCGAAGGCGCCGTGCAGTTCGACGCCGTCGAAGCCGGCGGTCCTGGCGTTCTTCGCGCCGTGCGCGAAGTCGTCGATGGTCGCGCGGACCTCGTCGTTGGTCAGCGCATGCGGCACTTCGTAGTCCTTCGGGCCCGTCGGCGTGATGTGCTTCTGCCCAAGGATGGCCACCGCCGACGGGGCCACCGGAAGGCGGCCGCCGCGGACGTCGGAGTGACCCACCCGACCGGTGTGCCAGAGCTGCATCACGATCGTTCCTCCCTCCGCGTGCACCGCGCTCGTGACCTTCTTCCACGCCTCGACCTGCGCGTCGCTCCAGATGCCCGGCGTCCGCGGCGAGCCCACCGCGTCGGCCGACACGTTCGTCGCCTCGGTGATGATGAGCCCCGCCGTCGCGCGTTGGACGTAGTAGCGAACCGTCGACTCGCCGACGATCCCCGCGGCGTCGGCGCGGCTGCGGGTCATGGGCGCCATCACGACGCGGTTCCGGGGATGCAGCTTGCCGAGTCGGGTCGAGGTCAGAAGTTTCACGGGGGGTCCTCTCTCGAAGGCGGGTAGACGGAACCGAAGTACCGTGGGCTGGGGATGCATTTAGGACAAGCGGGCACGATCGGGACAGACTGTTCCGATGGCGGGTCACTTCGATCTCAACGCGGCCCTCGTGCTCGTGCGGGTGGTGCAGGAGGGCAGCTTCCGTAGCGCGGCGCGCGCGCTCGGCATGCCGAAGACCACCGTGAGCCGCAAGGTCGCGGAGCTCGAAGAGCAGCTCGGCGTGCAGCTCCTTCAGCGCACCACGCGGACGCTCGCGCTGACCGACGCGGGCGCGGTGTTCACCGAGGAGGCAGAAGGCGCCATCGCGCGCCTGTACGCGGCCGAGGCTGCCGTGTCGGAGCTGCAACGCGAGCCGCGCGGCAAGCTGCGCGTGACGACGACGGTGTCCCTCGGCGAGAGGTTTCTCGCGACGATCGTGGCGGACTTCCTCGATGCGTATCTGGCGCTCGAGGTGATGGTGCATCTCAGCGACCGACCGGTCGATCTCGTGGCCGAGCGCTTCGATGTCGCCATCCGCGCCGGCTCACTACCCGACTCGTCGCTGATCGCGAAGCTCATCGGGACCTCGGCCTACCGGTTGGTCGCGAGCCCCGCCTACCTCGCGCGCCACGGCACGCCCGCGCGGCCGTCCGATCTCTCGACGCACGCGTGCCTGCGGTTCACGAAGTCCGGCACCGTTGCGCGCACGACGTGGCCGTTCGGCAAGGGGAGGCGCGCCGTCGAGGTTCCTGTCAGCGTTCGCCTCGTCAGCGACGACTTCGTGGTGCTGCGCAAGGCCGCCGAGCGCGGCCTCGGCATCGCGCGCATGCCCATCGGGGTCGCGCACCAATCGCTTCGCGCCGGGCACCTCGTGAGCGTGCTCGACGCGTACGCACCGACGCCGACGCCGGTGCACATCTTCCACGTCGGCGGGAGGCATCTGCCACCGCGCACGCGAGCGTTCAGCTGGAACTAACGAACTACGTCGTCCTCATCACGACCGTACCCGTCAATCGGCTCAGTGCAGAAGAACTCATCGAACTCTACAGACTCCACTGGCAAATTGAGCTGAATTTGTAACCGTTTAGCTGTTTTTTGGGGGGCTGAACGGTTACGAATCCACCAGTGCGTCCAGACTCGCTACCCCGAGGGTCGTGAGACCGGATTGGGCAGAGCCACCTCATCGTTGTGGTTCAGAAGTTGGCCAGAGCGGCACTCACCGCGCCCCCCGTACCCCAGCCATCCTCCTGCGGAGTCGTCCAAGTACACCCGACGGCCGATTTGGCGCACCTTCGTGCCACAGGACTCGCTCGGTCTGGCCGGCAAATTCAATAGATCCTATCTGCAGATCCTATCTGCTGCCCCCTCGTCTTGCTGGGTCTGGCTGCCGAAACCAATCGAAGATCCTATCCGCATCGGCTCGTGGCATGCGGCGTCGACGGTCACGCTTCCCCTCCGAGCTCAGTCCCCGCGCGAAGGCGACTCAAGTAGGCCTCGTAGGCGTAGACGCGGTCCCGCTTCTTGCCGGTGGTCTCGACGAGGACGCCGGTAGCGAGCAGTGCTTCGATGGCGCGGCCGGCGGTCGGCTTGGTCGTCGCGAACTCGCGGACGATCCAGGGCACGGTGAGGATGGGGTGCCCAGGGAGACGCTCGAAGACCTGTATGGATAGGAGGCTCACGGCGCCGTGGTGGATGAGCTTCAGCCGGTCGGCGGCAATGATGGCGAAGAGGTCGCGGGCCGTTGCGACGGCCTCGTCGGCGATGGTCGCGACGCCGTCGAGGAAGAAGTCGATCCATTCTTCCCAGTCGCCTTGGGCCCGTACGGCATCGAGACGGCGGTAGTACTCCTGTCGATGGCGTTTGAAGAAGAGACTCAAGTAGAGCAGTGGCCGGGTAAGGAGTCCTGAGTGCTCGAGGAGCAAGGTCACTAGCAGCCGCCCGATGCGGCCGTTGCCATCGAGGTAGGGGTGGATGGTCTCGAACTGCACGTGGATGAGGCCGGCTCGGACGACGGCGGGGAGGGTGTCTTCGGCGTGCATGTAGCGCTCGAGGTCGGAGAGCGCGCCTGGGAGCGCTTGTGGCGGCGGCGGGACGTGCGCCGCGTTGCCGGGCCTCGAGCCTCCAATCCAATTCTGTGTACGGCGTACGGTTCCGGGCTGCTTGGTCGCGCCGCGGACTCCGCTGAGGAGGAGGCCATGGGCCTCGTCGAGGAGGCCCATCGAGAGCGGGAGACCCGTGGGGTCCGCGAGCTGCTCTCGTGCAAATGTAAGTGCTTCCAGGTAGTTGCAGACCTCTTCGACGTCCTCACTCCCCGACGCGTCGCTCTCGGCTTCGTAGTTCAGGAGGTCCATGAGCGTGGCCTGCGTCCCTTCGATCTGGGACGACAGCACCGCCTCCTTGCGGACGAACGCGTAGATGAACCAGTCGAGCGATGGAACCATCTCGCCTGCCAGCTCGAGTCGAGTGAGCGCCTGTTCGGCCGCCCGGAGTTTCTCGGCGAGTGCTCCGTCGAGCAGGAGCGGCGGCTCGGCCGGCGGGAGCGCGAATGGCACGAATGCCCTCACGACCTCGCCCCCTACGGCGGTGGTCTCGTACCGCCCAGTCTGTCGTCTCGTCATGTCGATCCCGCTCGGAAAGGTGGCGTGACTAGCACCTTCAGCTAGGAACGAATTGTTTACCAGGGCAGCCCGATAGTCAAGGCTGCTTTACTAGTGCCGGACAAGTCCGTGGGTGTCCTTGACAGCGTCATGGACCGCACTCTATTTGGAAATCGGTACCCTGTGGGGCTTCCGAAGGAGCCGAGCGATGCGATTCTGGGTCGGCGTCACCAACATCGATTGGTACCGCTATCAAGCTGGAGAACTGCACGACGAAGTGAACTTCTGGCAGCCGTC
The DNA here is from genome assembly GCA_947498315.1 of Pseudomonadota bacterium. Classification (GTDB taxonomy): domain Bacteria; phylum Myxococcota_A; class UBA9042; genus SXOO01. Next base: position 32,651 of record CANMLD010000024.1, read on the forward strand.
GGAGCGCGCGCCTTTCCTGGCCCCGCCTGCAGGGATGCCTTTCCTGTTCAAGCTCAAGAGTCCCATCAACAAGATCGCGGGCTTCGGCCTCTTCAGCGCGACGAGCGTACTTCCGGTCGGCATGGCTTGGGACGTATTCGGTCCAAGGAACGGCGCGCCTACACTTCAACTCTTTCAGAAGAGGCTCGGCTTCGAAGGGCCTGAGAGCGTGAGCCGGCCCATGCGGTGTACCGTGCTCTCGGACGTCTACTACCTGCCTGAGAGTGAGTGGTTCGACTTGCCGGACGGGGCGTTCCCGTCGAACGTCGTGGTCGGCAAGTTCTTCGACACGGACGACGGGCTCGGGCGTCACGTGATTGCGCGAGTCATGAACACCTTGCAGCGAGCGTCTGAGCCGCTGACGAGGACCCCGGACACCATTCAGACGGGCTTCGGCCAGGGCCGTTGGGTCGAGCCGCGTCTCGGGCAGGGCGCGTTCCGAACACTCGTAACCGACGCCTATGAACGCCGCTGCGCGATCACCGGCGAGAACACGCTCATCGCGCTCGATGCCGCGCACATCCGGCCCTACGCCGACGAGCAATGCCACGACGTCCAAAACGGCCTCCTGCTGCGTGCTGACTTCCACAAGCTCTTCGACAATGGGCTGATCAGCATCACCCCAGACCTAACAGTTCGAGTGAGCCCTCAGATCGCAAATCACTATTTCAATGGGAAGGTCTACTACCGCCTCGATGGCGCGCCGCTAGCGCAACTACCCTCCGCTGAACGATATCGTCCAGATCCCAAGCGACTGGCATGGCATTACGAGGTGAAATTCCAACACTGATGCCGGTGAAGCACTGATGCCCATGAAGATCGACGCCAAGCTGCAGGAGTGGAGCGATGCGCGAAAGCGCTACAACCTCCCGCATGCGCACGTCCAGATGGCTCGGGAGCTCGGGATGGTCCCGAAGAGCCTCGGATCTCTCGCCAATCACGGGCAGGAGCGATGGAAGGCGCCGCTACCGGAGTTCATCGAGAGTCAATATCAACGTCGATTCGGCCGGGAGCGTCCGGAGTTCGTCCAGTCGATTGAAGACCGCGCCAAGCAAGTTGCAGCCAAGAAGGCCGTGAAGTCGGCGAAGAAGGCGATTCGTCGGGCCAGCCCAGCACACAGTTAGCCGACGCCGCTGGCCAGCGACACCGAGTCCCGAGAGCGCGACGAAGCATGCCGCTCTCGAGGCGATCATCAAGTAGGCGGGACCGCCGGGCAGGGCGACGCGCCGGGCGCAAGGCAGCTCCCCGCGATGCAGCGATAGCTCTCGCACTCAGCGGGGCTGTCGCACGTGGCGCCGTCGGAGAGGGGCGCAACGCAAGCGCCTCCCTGACAGCGGAGACCATCGCCGCAGAGCCCGCCGCCAGCGCAGCCGTCGCCGAGTCC